>JBGPMZ010000105.1:0-7622 GCA_041487255.1 Binataceae bacterium (SeqCode)
AATATCCTCGGGCTGATCTACGCGAAGTGCGACGACTTCGGCGCGCGCCGTGCGATCGTCGAGAACCTGCTGGAAGAAGAACTCGGGCGGCAATCGGGCGTGGGCCGCTCGCACATGGAGCTGTACCTGGAATTCGGCGAGGCGGCCGGAATCCCGCGCGAGCAACTCCTCCATGCGCGGATGTCGCCGGATGCGACCGCGATGGTGCATTGGATGTACTGGCTGGCGGATTCAAAGCCATGGTACGTCACCCTGGCGGGCATCAGTCTCGGCTCCGAGCTGTTTAATCCCGACGCTTATGTGCGGGTCGTCGAAGGGCTACAGAAACACTACAAATTATCGGATGAGGGGGTGCGCTTCTTCACGGTGCATATCGAGGTCGACAAGGACCATGGCGACTCCAGTGCGGGCTCGATCTTCCGCGCGATTCCGGAAAGTGCGGCCGCCGAGACGCTATGGGCGGTCGAGATGCACATCGAGTTCATGCGCCGCCTGTGGTCGGACATCACCCCGCCGGCTGTATGATCCACCCTTGGGCCGGCAAGCCGCGCATTTGAAAGCAGTAAAGCGAAGCGCCGTTGTTTGACGGCGGATAACGGGCTAGTATGTACAGGACTTCTGTACAGAGAGGCGATCGTGGCGAAGGAAGCAAGCTATACTGAGGCGCGCGCAAATCTGGCGGCACTCTGCGACGAAGTCGCTGAGAGCCGTGAGGTTTTGATTATACATCGGCGCGGTGCTCGAGACGTGGCGCTGGTCGCGGCGGACGAACTCGAAGCGGTCACCGAGACGGCTCATCTGCTACGCTCACCGAAGAACGCACAGCGGCTGGTGACGGCGCTGTTGCGCGCGCGGACCAAGAAGCTTAAGCCGCGGACGGTTGATCAGCTGCGGCGTGAGTTCGGGCTTGGCAAACAAGCCTGAACGTCTCACAGTCTTTCGTCCCGAATTTCGCCAGGACCTGCGCTATTGGGTCGAGACTAATCGAAGAGTGGCGCTGCGGGTGCTCGATTTGGTGGAGGCGGTGATGCGGGATCCATTTCAGGGCGTCGGGAAACCCGAACCACTGAAATATGTTCTCGCAGGAGCGTGGTCCCGTCGCATCACGGAAGAACATCGGCTCGTCTATGCGGTGAGCACCCATCGGATCGACTTCGTGCAAGCGCGCTACCACTACTGATTGGCGCGCGCATTACTCCATCCGCTAGTGTCCGCCGGTTGCGAGGCGACGGCGGCATTCATCCGGCTTTTCGCCGCGCGTGCACGTATGCTTTCAGGACGACATTCCTGTGGCGAATAGCCTTCCGATCAAGACAACCCTCGAGCGTCGGAATCGAACCACAACCATCAAAAGCCAAATCGCGATCAACACAACTGCAAGGTTGTTTGAGCGCGCGTCAATGTGAGCGATCCAGGCTCAATCACTTCGACCCAATCGCCACCATCGGCGCCTTGCTCGCGTTTGCCCCTCGTACATCGCTGCGCTAGCGTCACGCCCAATCCGAAAAACGTGGCGATTGTTGTAGCAATCGCCGGTAGATCAAGGAGAAGCGTCATGAAATTGGAAGGCGGTTGTTATTGTCACGGACTGCGCTACGTGGCCGAGGGTGATCCAGTGATGAAGGCCCAGTGTCACTGCCGCGAATGCCAGTACCTCACGGGTGGATCGCCCAATGTGTTTATCGCCATGCCCATCGCGGGGTTCTCTTATACCAAGGGCGCCGCCAAGCAATTCACCCGCAGCGATATCGAACGCCCGGTGACGCGCGAGTTTTGCGCGAATTGCGGCACCCATGTAGTGACCCGCGCGCCCGGATTTCCCGCGGTCATCATCAAGGTCGGCAGCCTCGACGACCCGAAGCTGTTCGGCGATCCTCAAATGGCGATCTTTACGATGGACAAACAGAGCTTCCATCGGATTCCCGACGGGATAAAGACCTTCGAGCGGCTGCCCGGATAGCTCTCCGCCGTCTTTCTGCGCCTCCCCCAAACAGCTGGGGGAGGAGTATTGAGACGAGGGACGAGCAAGGGAAATACGGAGAGTCAGAATCGGAGGATGAACTGGACGTCGCCGAAGCGCACGCGGCTGCCATTCGAGAGCGACTGCGAACCCGCAAGCCGGCGATCATCGATGAAGGTTCCATTGGTCGAGTTCAGGTCCATCAGCTCATAGGCGCCGTTGCGTTTCATCAGGCGCGCATGCGCGCGCGACACGCTCGCATGAGGAATCACTACATCGTTGTCCTCGCCGCGCCCGACTGTGACCTCATCCTTGAAAAGGCTGTATTCCGAGGGAACCGGATCGACGGGATTCACCGTCATCAGGCGCGCGGCGCCGCCCGTCGATGCGACTGCGCGGGGCGCCGTCGAGCCCGCAGATGCGCGGGGGCCGGATTGCACGACGGGAGCGCGAGGCCCTCCGACGGGCGCCCTGGCTTGCGCCTCGAGCGCGGCCTTGAGTTCATCGGTCGAGATGCCGAAGCGTAGCCTTGATAGAGCGAACAGCATCATCAGTGCGATCAGTGGGACTGCGCCGTTCCACCATTTGAATGATAGCTGTTTAAGTCCGGTGCCCGGAGTATTCTCGCCGCTGCCGGCGCCGCTGATACCGCTGTCATCGGGCACGTTGATGGCCGCGCCGCCGACTCCACGCACCTGGTACGAGGTGGTCGCGCCGCCGCTGTTACCGCCGTATTCGACTCGCAGCTCGACCGAGCGATCGGTCCCATCTTCGATAGGGCGCGGCGTGCGATAGGTGAGCGAATACTCGGTGGCGATCGAATGGCCGATTTCGCGGACCAGCGATGCGAAGCGGCCTTCCTCGGTGATGATGTTGTAGGACTTGCCGTGGGTCGCCTCGACGATTTCCTGGTATTGCGGCGCGATGAACGGCGGCGGCACCACCGCATAGAGGGTGAGGCCGTTTTTCTTCAGCGTCGCGGCGACGTTTGGGCCGGTTTCTTCGGTCACGTCGGTGTCGAGCGCGTGATGATCGTGGTAGCTCTGATCGTGCTGGGTGTAGCGCGAGTTGTCGCCCTTGAAATGGGGCAACGCGTCGGTCACGAGGATGATAATGCCTTCCGCCTTGGGCCGGAACGGGAAACTCGCCGCGTACGCGAGCGCATCGAGCTGGTCCTCTGGAATGTCCCCGCCACCACCGGCGTGCAGCGAGCTGACCCAATCGGTGAACGTGTGCACATCGGAGGTGAAGCTGTTCCGATACGCACAGCTGCAATCCTTGTATTTGGAGACGACATAGTCTTCGAAGGTGACCAGGCCGAGCCGGTAGTCACGATTGTTGGCCGACAGATCCTGGGCAAACTGGATGACGTTCTGCTTCACCGCATCGATGTACGGCTGCATCGATTCCGTGACATCGAGCACGAAGACGATATCGACCGGGCGGCCCTGCCCTACTCCGCGGAAGTCGATGATTTTGGCCGGCTTGCCATCCTCGAAGACCTTGACGTTCTCGGGCTTGAGGTTTCCCACCGGCTGGCCGCTGCCGTCGGTGAGGCCGAAGTTGAGTTCGACGCCGCCATCGGAATCGAAATGCTCGAGGCCGGGGTTTCCGATCGAGAGCGCGAGGGCAGCCTCGGCGGAGCGCACGCAGGCTATCGACCCGAAGGCCATCGAAAGGAGCAGCATCGCGCGCAGGGCGAGGGGAAGCCGGCAGGACGGAATCGATCTGTTGCAGAGGTTCATCTTCGGGAAGCGTTCAGCCGATGGAATCGATTGTTCGGTCGCGAACGCCTTGGGTCAAGACGATCGCGCGAGGGTTCGTTTCAGGCGGCTTCCTTGCGTTCATGCATCTGTTAGGTTATCCCAAACCGTTACGTTATCTAAATCTCCTTCTAGCGTGGATCACGAGTGAAGTATCGACGTCCGTGGTGGGTAGCTGTTTCCTTGCTGCCGCTCCTGATTGCACTGTGTGGCTTGGTCATACCCTTCGGATGCAGCAGCGGTAGTAGCACGTCAACCTCGACACCTGCGCCGACTCCAGGCAGCGTGGCGATAGCCTTGGTCGGGGTGCCTCCGGCAGGGAATTTTCGCAGCGTTTTGCTGAATATTTCGGGGATCCGCATCAATCAGACGGCCGATGCTGCCCCGTCGGATGCAGGCTGGATCACGATCCCGGTCCCCACGGGGCAGGGAAACGGCCGTGGCTCAAGTCCCGGCGACCTGCAACTCGATCTGCTCAATACGCAGACCGGGGCGACAGTTTTCAACGTCGGGGGAGCGCCGCCGGGAACCTATCAGACGGTACAGGTGCTGGTGGACCCGAACATCCCGGGCACCATCGTGCCGGCGTGCCAATCGGGTGGTTCAGACACGGAAGGCTGCATCAACTATCCGATGCTGTTCAACGGGCTGATCCCGGTCTTCTTCACTTTGGGCTCACCGCTCAATGTCAGCGCGAATGCGACGGCGCCGCTGGTCATTCAGCTCGCGGTATCGATAACTTCACCGCCCGCTACCTCCGGCGATGCCTACCTGGTCGACATCACGGCTAGCGAAACTAATGTCGGCTCCTTTTTGGCGGCGATAACCGGCAGCGTCAAAGCGAAGGGAAGCCCCACGGGATCACGTCTCACCGCCCTGTCGGTGTCGGCCGAATTGAGCGGCACCAACAATGTCATCGAGACCGTGCCGGTGCGGTCCAAAGGGGTTTACACGCTCGAGTTGCCGGCCGCGCCAGGCGGAACCTCATACGATATCTTCACCACCGGCGGCGGAGACTCATTCTCGATCTTGCAGAACATCACGGTGACGCCCGGCCAATTCCTTCCCGAACAGAACCTGACTGTGTCTACCGTCACCACCGCGACTTTGTCCGGCTTTGTCGGCGATGCTTGCACGGCGCTCGGAATTCCCGGTGCGCAGGTGGAGCTGCTAGTGCCGGCGAGTCCGCAAGCCACCCCTCAACCGACGCCACCCGCGCCTTCATTCTGTCTGACGAATCCGGATCAATGCGTGGTGGTAGCAACTGCTTCCACCGATCAAGCCGGCAACTATCCGATGCCGGGCACGACCAGGAGTCCCGCCGGCTTCGGCTTGGTGCCGGTCAACGATCCCGATCTTGCGGTGCGGATCACCGCGAGTGGCTATTCGTCGCTGCTCTCCGGGGTCTTTTTGAAAAGCGCGAAAACCCAGATCTGCTCCGCGGGGACTTCGGCGACCCAATGTAACTTCTCGCTGACCACTGGATACATCAACGGAACCGTCAATCTGGTTACCGATCCTCCGCCGGGAAATTCCGTGGTGGTGCAGGTCCTCGCGGAAAACACCGGGACCAACCAACTGGTAGCCGCCCTTCCGCAGCCGCTGGTATTTGTCAACCAGCAGACCGCGCAGCCCTTCACTTTGAATGTTCCAATCTCCGGAGCTGGTCCGAACTTCGATTTGTTTGCCGTTGCAATCGATCCTTTTCAGGGCGGGCCTGCCCCATTTTCGGGACACGATATTTCCGTTCTCGCCAATGTCACCGGACCCGGTCTGTGCGGTTCAATTCCGCCGATACCTCCGTCTCCCGCGCCGAAACCCACGCCGATACCCATGCCGGCGATGAATTGTGTCGGTCATGGGAGCATCAGCGGGACGGTCCAGAATCCCGACACCGGCACCAGCGTCGAGGTTGAGAAGAATGGCGTGCGGATTACCGGAACCGCTCCGGGACTGTTCTCTTCGGTCAACCCGATCAACAACCAATACGCGCTGTGCGTTCCACCCGACACCTATGCGCTGCAACGATTCGAAGCGGTTGCGACTTCATCGGCGACCGCGAGTCCGACTCCGATACCGGTGGGTACTCCGCAGGCGATAACGGTTGCGCAGCCGGCCGCTACCTCGTCGCCGTGTCCGAGCACGTGCAGCAATACGAACTCCGGACCCGGGCCATGTCCTGGAATATGTAACGCCACGGCGGCCAGCCCGCTTTGAGCCCCGGCAATCCGATGCAACGCGGATCGCGATGCTTTCATCTTTGGGCGTTGGCAGGCGCGATAGCGGCGCTGCTGATGTCTGGGTGTAACAACGGATTCGGCGCCTTTCAGGCTGGCGTCGGAAACACACCCAATAAACCGCCGTTGTCAGCCTTCCGCATCCTTGGCCAGTCCGGGCTGCAATTCAGCGCGCTGATTTCGGATGCGAACTCGAGCTGGCAAATCGGCGGCGCAGTACCGATGAACATCATTATCGTCAATAACCAGACTCCCGTGCGGATGATCGCAACCAAGCAATCCCCCGGGAATGGCATCCTTAGCCTGCAACTCACATTGGGCTTCGCAGTCCAAAGCGTCTCATCCACTGCCACTCCATTCGGAACCGCATCGATTCAGAACAACCCCTCGCGCCCAGGATTCGATCCACCACCGGCGCTGGCCAATCCCGACGTGCGGCTGTTCATAAAGGGTCCGGCCAGCGAACGCTTCTCGGGACTCTTCGAGGACCGAAATACCGCGTTCATCCTTAGCGATCGCGTGCCGGCGCTGGTGCTATTCGATCATCCCGATGGCGCCGTTGATGCCTCCATAACCCAGATCCAGAATCTCGGCCCCTTCAACATCGACCTGCTCTTCAATGGCGGGGTGGTGGCGCACGCCACCGGCGGCCCGACGGTTGTTATCAGACAACCCTGATTAAGCCGATTGCTCGAGGAGTTGATGGAAAAGGGCGCCGATGACTAGCGCGTCTCGCAAAGTAACCAACGTAGTTTGACAGCATGGCGGGATCACGCAAAGTTAGCGAAACTATTGATCGTGAAGGCATTCATTGGACGCTGCGGCGGAGCTGACTCTGCCCATCGCGCTTCGAACAACTTATGAAATCTCCCTGGCTGCGCCGGGCGCTGTTGGCCATCGTGATAGTGGTAGTCATCGCCGGCATTTTTCCCGCGCTTCGTTACTACAACTACTTCTCTACCCACGTTTCCACCGATGACGCCTATGTCGATGGCACCGTCGCGCTGGTTTCGACCCGGGTCGCGGGGACCGTTTCGGCCGTCTATGTCGAGGACAACTGGACCGTGAAACGGGGCGATCTGCTGGTGACACTCGACCCCAGCGACTTCCAGGTCCGCGTCGACCAGGCCGAGGCGCAACTCGCGCGCGCCAAGCAGACCGTCGATGGGATGTTCGCGCAGGTCAAGGCGGCCGAGGCAGGCCTGAGTCTCGCGCAGTCGCAGTCCACGCAGGCGCGGCTGGATTTCAATCGCGCCGAGCAACTGCGCAAAGCGGGCGTGGTCTCCGGCGAATTTTACGATCAGGCGGTAACCGCGTACCGGATGGGCGAATCGAACGTCGCCCTCGCGCAACATCAGGTGGCGCAAGCGACCGCCGCTTTGGGTGGACCTATCCGGGATCATGCGGCCGCAACACCCGCATCGTTCGCAGATACCAAAGATGATTCGAGCGCGGCCCAGGAAGCTCGAAGCCGGGAGGAAAGCCTCGACCAAGCGCGCTACGACCGTCCCATAGTGCAGCAGGCCCGCGCCGCGCTGGAGCAAGCCAGGCTCGACCTCGCATACACCAGGCTCACCGCACCCTTCGATGGCATCATCACCCACAAGAGCGTTCACGTGGGGCATCGCGTGCAACCCGGCGAGCCGCTGATGGCGGATGTAC
>JBGPMZ010000106.1:0-7613 GCA_041487255.1 Binataceae bacterium (SeqCode)
CGCTGCGCGAACCATCGCGTCAGTGGTTAATGGTCGGGATCCCACGCGTGCGCCGAGGTGCCGCCCGCAGTCGTCGAAGAGCTCAGAATCGACTCGTTAACGCGGCGAAGGCGACTTGCGCCGGCGCCGATCATATCGCCGGGTTTGACTTGCGCGTAGCCTGGTGCCGTGACGAGCACGGACAGTACCAGGGCGACGGTCGCCATCGTGAAAGACGACCATCCTTTGTGCCCTCGCATAATTCCTGTGATTCTCCCGAATGGAACCGGCGGCTTGTAAACAAGTCCGCACGTTGACGTATCGTCCAAAAGTAGAGATGACCTCCGAGGTAAGTCAACGATTCCGTCAGATCACATACCGACCGTTTAGTTGAATATATGTTAAAGCGAGACCGCGATGCGAAATGCCGTGTCCCATAAGGCGAATCCGCAGTGTGTCATAAGTGCTCACCAGGAAGGTCTTCAGAATTTTTAATGCTCGCTTATGCCCCACTTTGTTGATGTTTTACGGTCAGCAAATTCGTTCGACGAAGCGCGCTACTCCTCATGAAAACGAAACCGGCTCATCGCGATCCGTGATGAGCCGGCCCAAACTAAATTCGCGTATTAGCAATTATGCGTTCGGGTCGAGGCCCCACTTCTTCTTGTTCTCCGCGACCTCATCCGCAGTGGGATGCTTGCCCTGCTCGAACGCCCTCACCTTGAACTGGTCTTTCAGCTCGAGCAACGCGTGATTGAGATCGATATCGGATTTGAAGACCTCCGGCACCGCGGGCTCTTCGAAGATCGCCTGCCACGGACATTCCGGTTCGCATGCGCCGCAATCGATGCACTCGTCGGGATCGATGTAGAGCATGTTGGGAAACTTCTGCTTGTCTGATCCGGCATATTCGTAGATGCAATCGACCGGGCAAACGCTCACGCATCCGGTGTCGACGCAATCGATGCAAAGTCGCGTAATAGTCCAGGGCATGGGTTACTATCCTCTCTTGGTGGAGCGTGTTTTTCTAACCTATATGGACCGCCAAGCGTTGAAAAGTTGCCGCCAAATATCGCTTTCCGCGATCCAAACCTCAAGTACAATAGGAGCGGTCGCAGGCGCAGGGAAGAGGCGCAAATGAGATCCCCAACTGAGTCCCAATGTCGAAGGAGCACGCGTCATGAGTGAGCAGCACCACAGCGGTCCGCATCGCAGCGAAACCGACAGTATGGGCGCGATCGAGGTCGCGGCCGATCGCTACTGGGGCGCTCAGACCGAGCGCTCGCTGCTGCACTTCGCGATCGGCTTCGATCGGATGCCGCGCTCGGTCATTCGCGCCTTCGGCCTCCTCAAGCGGGCGTGCGCGGAAGTGAACCAGGAACTTGGCAAGCTTCCCCCCGAGAAAGCCAACCTCATGGTTAAAGCCGCCGAGGAGGTGGTCGAGGGAAAACTCGACGATCACTTCCCTTTGCGCATCTGGCAGACCGGCTCCGGTACGCAAACCAACATGAACGCGAACGAGGTGATCTCGAATCGCGCGATCGAACTTGCCCGCGGCGAGATGGGATCGAAGAAGCCGATTCATCCCAACGACGACGTCAACATGGCGCAATCATCTAACGATACGTTTCCGACCGCCATGCACATCGCGGCCGCCGAAGAGATTACCGGGCAACTCCTCCCCTCGCTCAAGAAGCTTATCGAGGCGCTGGGTCGGAAGGCCGACGAGTTCGCGTCGATCATCAAGATCGGCAGGACGCACCTGATGGACGCGGTGCCGCTGACGCTCGGGCAGGAATTTTCCGGCTACGTCGCGCAGCTCGAATACGATCTGCGCCGCATCGAGGCCGTCCTCCCCGACATCTATGAGCTTGCAATCGGCGGGACCGCCGTCGGCACCGGGCTGAATACCTTCCCGCAATTCGCCGAGAAGGTCGCCGCGCGCATCGCGAAGCTCACCGGCCTTCCGTTCAGATCGGCGCCCAACAAATTTGCCGCGCTCGCCTCGCATGATGCGTTGGTGTTTGCGTCAGGCGCGCTCAAGACGCTGGCGGCCTCGCTGATGAAGATCGCCAACGACGTCCGATGGATGGGCTCGGGGCCGCGCTGCGGTCTCGGCGAGCTCAGCCTGCCGGAGAACGAACCAGGCTCCTCGATCATGCCGGGTAAAGTGAATCCCACTCAGAGCGAGGCGATGACGATGGTGTGTATCCAGGTCATCGGCAACGACACTGCGATCTCGGTTGCGGGCTCGCAGGGCAACTTCGAACTCAACGTCTTCAAGCCGCTCATCATCCATAACTTCCTGCACTCGACGGTGTTGCTCGCCCACGCATGCGACGCGTTCCGCAGATACTGCGTCGACGGCATCATCCCCAATCGCGAGAAGCTCGGCGAGTATGTCGACCGCTCGCTGATGCTGGTGACGGCGCTGAGCCCCCACATCGGATACGACAAGGCGGCCAAGGTCGCGAAGCAGGCGCACCTCGATGGCACGACGCTCAAGGAAGCGGCGGTCGCACTCGGGTACTTATCGGCGGCTGACTTCGATCGCCTGGTGCGTCCCGAGAAGATGCTTGGCCCGGAAGGATAAGGCATAATCGCAGGCGGGCGGGATTTTATGGCGCCCTGGAGGGGGGCTCCGTGCGAAGATTGTGGAAGGGGAGTTTCTCGCGAGCGATCGTACTCGCTCTGCTGATAGTCGCGATTCCGTTCTTTGACGCCGATGGTCGCGCATCCGCGGCGGCGTCCGCCGATCGCCTGCTCTATTCGCCCGACGCTCCCGACCAGCCGATCGCGGTCGCGATCGCGATCGAAATCGAGAACATCCCGCAAATCGACGAAGTTTCAGAGCAGTTCAGCATCGACGGCGATCTGCTTGCGACGTGGAAGGACCCGCGCCTCGCCTACCAGCGAACCAGTCCCTCGGATCCCGACAAGATCTATCAGGTCGGAAGCATCTGGATGCCGTCGATGGATATGGTCAACGCGGTGACCCCGCGCGACAAGCGCTACCAATCGCTCACGGTAACTCCCGATGGCACCGTACACTATGCCGAGCGCTTTCATGCCGACCTGTCGTCGCGCTTTGCCCTGCGCCGCTTCCCCTTCGATTCGCAGTCCCTGACCATCCACCTGAGTCCGTTCGTCAATGACATCAGCGGCGAGACACTTGCGATCGCGCCGGAGCAGAGCGCCGTGCGCGGAGACCAGAATTCCTACAACTCGCTGGCACAATGGCAGGTCGGCGCGATCAGCGCGCGAACCGGCACCTTCCGGCAATTCAAGAAGGACGTCACCGAGCTGGTCTTCAGCATCCAGGTGAAGCGGCGCTACGGCTTCTACATCTGGAAAGTATTCGTACCGCTGATCCTGATGGTATTCCTGTCGTGGTCGGTGTTCTGGGTCGATCCGTTCGACCTGTCAAACCAGGTGCAGATCGCGGTGACGACGATTTTGACCGTCATCGCATTCGCGTTCGCGATCTCCGCAACGATGCCGCGGGTGCCGTACATTACCTTCATCGATGCGTTTTTCCTGACCTGCTATGTGTTCGTCTTTGTCGCGGTTGTCGAGCTGATGACCGTGCACACCGCACACCGCCGGCGCGGCCCTGATGTCAGCAAACGCATCCGCCGCGTCTCCCGATGGCTGGTGCCCGCCGCGTATGCGACAACCCTCGCCGTTCTGGCGGCCGATTTCCTTACTTGACGTCCGCCGCACCGTTTCGGTTCGCGCCGCGACTAGCTCAATGAAATAATCGCGAGGCGATGAGGGAACGCGATCTCAAAGCGCTCGAGTTCGACAAAGTTATGACGCTGGTCATGGGGATGGCTGCGTCCGAACCTGCGCGCGAGGTATTGGCGCGGCTGCGCTGTGCCACTGTAGTTGATACAGTGCGCGACAGGCTGCGGGCGACCGCCGAAATGGCCGAGTTGCGGCAGCACACCGGCTCGATTCCGATCCAGGAATTCACCGATTTACGCAGGTTATTCCTCGCCGCGGCGCGCGACGGCGCGCTTCTCGACGCTGTGTCCTTAGTGAAAATTCGCGATTTCGTGCTTTCTTCGCGTCACGTCCAAAGTTTCATCCGTTCCCGGGTCGAGCCCTTCCCTCATGTTGCCGCGATAGCGGCCAACCTCCTCGCACCCAAGGAACTCGCCGACGCGCTGCTTAGGGCGCTCGCAGACGACGGGCAGCTCCTCGACGATGCCAGCCCCGCGCTGAAGCGCTTGCGCAACCGTCTGCGCGAGGAGCGCGTCGACCTTGAGGCGCGCCTGTTGCGCTCGCTCAATCAGCCCGGCATGGAGGCTTTCGTTTCCGACCATCTGGTCACGCTGCGCAACCATCGCTTCGTACTTCCGCTCAAGCTGAACTACAACGAGAAACTCGCAGGCATCGTGCAGGACCGCTCGGTCTCAGGCGAAACGCTGTTTGTCGAACCGATGTGGGCGGTCGAGCTGAACAACCGGCTGATGATGCTGGAGAGCGAGGTCGAGGCCGAGGAGCATCGCATCCTGATGCAGCTTTCCGCGATGGTGCGCGGATACTCCAACGAGCTGCATCTCACTTTCGATGCGATGGTCGCGCTCGATGCGCTCAATGCGCGAGCGATTTTCGCCGAGCGCTACGATTGCACCGAGCCCACCATCAGCGGAGGCGAGATCGAGCTGCTCGAGGCGCGTCATCCGCTGCTGACGGTCGCAGTGCACGATGTGGTGCCGATCGATCTGCGCATCCCTGCCGACCACAAGGGCATCGTGATCTCGGGACCCAACACCGGCGGCAAAACCGTCGCGCTCAAAACTCTCGGCCTGCTGGCATTGATGGCGCAAGCCGGTCTACTAATTCCAGCGCGGGCGCGCAGTAAGATTGCGGTGTTTCGCAGTGTGTTCGCCGATATCGGTGACGAGCAGTCGATCGAGACCAGCCTCTCGACCTTCTCCGCTCACATCGCCAACTTGTCGGAAATCGTCCGCTCGCTGGAGGAGCCGGCGCTGGTGATTCTCGACGAGCCGGGCGCGGGCACCGACCCTGCTGAGGGCGCCGCGCTCGCGATCGGGCTCATCAATCATCTGGCCTCGCGGCGATGCGTGGTTGCAGTTGCGACTCATTCGACGGCCGTGAAGCTGTACGCCTACTCGCGCTCCGACTTCGAGGTCGCGGCGGTGGACTTTGATCCGGACCGCCTCGTCCCCCTCTATCGGCTCAAGCCGCACACTATTGGCCAGAGCTATGGCCTGGTGGTCGCAAAACGGCTTGGGCTTCCGGAGGAAATCATCAAAAGCGCGCTGGCCGCGATGGGCGAGAGCACCGTCGAGCTGGAAACCGCCATCCAACGCCTCGAACAGCAACGCGCGAGTCTCGAGGAGGAACTCGCGCGCGCGCGCGAACGAACTGCCGAGCTGGCGGAGCGTCAACGCGACGCGGCCGCAGCCGAGGAACGCTCGCGCGAGCGCTTCGAGCGCGAACGCAAGCGGCTTCGCGATGAAGTAGCCGGCCTCATGACGGATTTCCGGCGCGAGGGTGATGAGCTCCTGAAGGAGATTCGCAGCGGCGCCAAATCCCGGCGCGATCTCAGTCAGTTTCAGGCACACGTTACCGAACGGCTCGAGGCCGCGGCGCCCGTTCCACCTGACGACGAATCCGACTCCGATCAGGCGCCGCTGAAAGTCGGCGACCAAGTCGAGTTGGGCGGCATCCGCGGAGAGCTGATTGTGATGGAGCCGGGTAAGGCAGTCGTAAGCCGCGGCGGATTGCGCATCGAGGTGTCGCCGGAGCGGCTGCGGCGCGCGAAGGCCGAGGCAGTCGCCGCCGACGCTCGCGAGCGCCGCGCCATTCCGTCGGTGACCGTCAGCGCAGCCACGAGCGAGCGCGAGGAGCTTAATCTGATTGGAATGCGCACGACGGAGGCGCTGCGAAAGCTTGAGGAATTTCTCGATCAGGCGTACCTGACTAATCGCAAAGAGGTGCGCATTATCCACGGCATCGGATCAGGCGCCTTGCGCAAGGCGGTGCTCGACTACCTCAGCACGTCGCCCTACAGCTCGGGATATCATGAGGCGGAACCGCATCACGGTGGCGCCGGCGCAACGGTCGTCGAACTTAATCTCTGACGGAACCGAATCCGGGGCAGGCTAGCTGGTTCGACCTCGCCGACCGATCAGGTCTAGCTGCATCTCAAGTTCCTCCAGCTTCTCGCCAAATCCAGTTCGGCATTGAAACCCGAGCCGCCGCGCCGCCTTGCTGGAATCGTAAACACGGTCGATGGTGTGAAACATAGTCCATCCCGCGCGCTGATAAAGTTCCTGATAATGCGGAAAATATCTCGCGACGACGGAAGGTGCGTCGACCATAAGCTGCTCGCAATCGTCCGGTGAAAATGGGGTCTTCGCCGAGACGATGAATGTATCGAACCCGAGCGCGGGCGCCTGGTTGAGCGCCGCGATGTGAGCCTCGGCGGCATCCTCCACCGTCAGGCGTCGAAACAGGAACTCATTCGCCTTGGTATTGGGCTCCGACTGCGCGATCGCGTGAGCCATGTCGTCATCCTCTGGAAAGAATCGGGAGGTCCGCAGAATCATCACCGGCAGACCGTGGAGTTCATGGAACAGGCGGCAGAGGTGCTCCGCGGAAAGTTTCGTTACTCCATAGACGTTGCGCGGCAGAAGCGGAGTCAGCTCCTCAGTTAGCCATGCCGCTTTAGTCCCGCCACCGAAGCGGCCGGCGCGAATGTCGCGCGAGATCATCAAAGACGTGGTCGAAGTAAAAACGAAGCGATCAACCTTCGATCCGGGAGCGATCGCTTCTTCAAGCAGATTGAGCGTGCCTTGCACGTTGACCGCGACGAAGTCCGAACGACGGGAAGTTTCGATATGTGGTTTGTGCAGGGCGCCGGCGTGAACGATCGCGTCGACGCCCAAGTCGCGAATCGTCGCCTGGACAAGATCGCGATCGGTGATCGAACCGACGACTTGGGTGGTGGGCGACGGCAGCGGGTCGATTCCCACCACTTGGTGGCCCTCCTGGTTCAGCCTCGGTACCAGCGTTTGACCCAAGCAGCCCGATGAACCGGTAACCAGAATTCGCATGTCTTGAATTTTGCGGTGCGGGTGGAAATCAGATCAATTGAACAAGCCTTTGAGCTGATCCAGCGGATTGTTCTTGCCTTTCTTTCCGCGCAACAGTTTGTCGACAACATCTTTTCCGGTCTGACGGATCAGGTGGCTCGTTGCATATTGCGCCATTGTGGCGAGGTCCGGCGATACATTCGGCCTGGGCAGCCTGCCCTCTATATGCAGCGGAATGTCGACCTGCCCGTCCTGATTGGTGATGTATACCACGTTGTGCTTTTCACCGACGATTTCCTGGCTGAACTTGCGAGTCAGGAGCGCATGCCCACTCAAGTCGACACTCTTGTCCATGTCGAACCAGCCTGCGGCGGTCATTCCGTAGTCCTCAGCCTCAACGACCAGGTCGCGAGTGCTGATGCGAATCCCATCGAGGGTGAAGGTCAGGCTGGCGCGAGTGATGTCTGTGTCGGGGTTGCTGAACAGCTCCGGATGGCGCTTCGCAATCCCGGACGGAATCAAATCGCCAATCTCCGGGATTCCCCTGGTCTTGTTGAGCGTAAG
>JBGPMZ010000107.1:0-7594 GCA_041487255.1 Binataceae bacterium (SeqCode)
AAATAAACCCCAAAACACATAAAGACTACGTCGATCGCAAAATCGCGGTCATCATGACCTTCAAAGCCTACGACAGGCTCGGCCAGATAAAATGCCCGGTCTTGATCGTACACGGCGATCGGGACGTGCTGATCCCGCCCGAGAATGCGCGGCTGATCAAGAGCCGCATCCCGCAGGCGGAAATGTTCATGATTCCCAACGCCGGACACGCGTTCCAGGCCGCGGACCCGATCGGGATTCATCAGCGCATCGTGCAGTTCCTGAAGGCCTAACTCGCGCATAACGGTAGCCGATGGAAAGGTCTGCGCATCGGCAACGAGGGAACATGGCGGAATCGCTCAGCGAACTTCACGCACTGCTCGACACCGTAACCGAGGATCGGCTTGGCACGATTGGATCATGGATCCGCATGATGGCGCGCAAGCCCGGCACGCAGCCGTCCACCGGCGCCAGTTCCGGCCCGCTCACCGACATGCTGCACATCCGGCGCGTCGAATCCGGGAACGGACGCGCGTCGTTCGAGCTGGAGGTTGCCGCGGAAATCTTAAATCCCAACGGCGTGCTCGCAGGCCCCGCGGTGTATGCGATGGTCGATTATTCGATGGGTGCGGCGGCGGCCTCCGCACTTGAGCAGGGACAATTCTGCGCGACCATCGAAATCAAGATTAGTTACTTGTCTTCGGTTCGAACCGGCACGGTGCGGGCGGAAACCGAAGTCGTGCGTCACGGGCGGCAAATCGTGTTCCTGGAATCAAAGGTACGCGACGAAGGCGGCAAGCTCGTCGCAACCGCGACCGGTTCTTTCATAGTGATGTCGATTCCGAATCAGCCGCCCAAGTCGGTCAGCTAAGCACTCGGGTTGCACGCACTCCTGCTCGATTCCGGGCGTCCCCAAGCCTCGATTCCTGAACTTGGCGGAACCGGCAGAGTGCACGACTGGGAAGTAAGCCGCGCCGTCGTGCGGGCGTTGCCACAAATTCCGGTTTTTCTGGCGGGCGGCATCACCGCCGCCAACGTGGCGGATGCGATGCGCCAAGTCAGGCCCTACGGGATCGATATCTGCACCGGTATTCGTACCGACGGGCGCCTCGACGGCACGAAGTTACGCGCCGTGGTTTCCGCGATTGAAGTCCGAGACACGGAAGACGCGGGGATTTCCTAGAGCCAGCCGCGCCGCCCCTTCGGACACCCCCGTCATCGAGTCATTAGGAATGACGCGTTACCCCCCTAGGCATGGGCATTGGTTAGTGAAATATTGGAAGGTTCGACGCCCTCGATTGAGATGGCGTGATGGATGGTGAACGTCGGGAACCATACCGAAAAATGACGAAACGAAGCCACTGCGAGACAACGTCGAGCAGTGTCCTGAGCGCTGCGCGAAGGACCTCGGATGGCACAAACTCGAATGGAACTAACTCGGAAATCGCAGAAACAAACCCACTGTGACAGCCCTGATGCGAACACCAAAATGGCAGAAAACAAAGCCACTTTCTCCTCGGATTTGCTGCGCTTTTCTGGAGGCAGGTGGCCCTCCACCACCGCGCACGCAACGTGCGCGGCTCTCATCCGTCCGTCACGCCGGTCGCAAGATGAAGAGCGAGCAGCGCGCCGGCCACCTTCTCTCGCAAAAAAGAGCGAGAGAAGGGACGCCAGACCGGCGGGCAGAAATGCAGAAACAAACCCACCGCCGAGCATCGCGAGCGGTGGTCCTGAGCGCCGCGCGAAAGACCTCGGATGGCACGATGCTTACCAGGAAGTACAAAAACAAAGCCAATTAATGCAGCAATTTCAAACCCTTTATTCGCATCGCGTTACGACGGACCGGGTCCACCACCCTGCCCTTGCGGCTCTGACGAATCACGCCGCGCAGTCACCTCCATGACGTTTCGATCCCATCCGTCACGAAGGCCATCGATCGCCCGAGCGCTTTTCTGGCAGGAGGGAGACGGTTCGCGGACGATCCCGATAATAAGGAGGCGACGCCGCATCCCGCCTGGTTTTCAGCTGCGCGAATGAAACTTTGCGGTTGCCTCAGGTTAGATATTCGTCTATTTAGATCATTATCAAATTAGACTGATATCTAATTAGAGTCACGTCGAATCATGGATCCCGCCACCGCGCTGCTGCGCTTGTTCAAATCGCTGGCCGACGAAAGTCGGCTCAAGATTGTCGGCCTGCTCGCCTCCACTGAGCACAACGTGCAGCAGCTCGCCAAGCTGCTGAAGCTCAAGGAGCCCACCGTCTCGCATCACCTGGCGATGCTGCGCGAGGCCGGGTTGGTGCGGATGCGCACCGACGGCAACACGCATTGGTATCGCCTCGATTTCGAGACGCTGCGGTCGGTCAGCAAGACGGTGCTGACCCGCGAGAAGCTGGCGAGCATCGCCAGCGACCTTGAGGCCGAGGATTGGGAGCGCAAGGTGCTAAGCGCCTTTATGGAAGGCGAGCGCATCAAGCAAATCCCGACCACCCGCAAGAAGCGCTGGGCGATCCTCAGATGGCTGGCGGCGCGCTTCGATCCGGAGGCGGCATATACCGAGAATCAGCTCAATGCGATCATCAAGCGGCATCATTGGGACACCGCCACGTTGCGGCGCGAGATGATCGGCTACCGGATGCTGGCGCGCAGCAAGGGGATTTATCGGCGGTTGCCGGAATCGGAGTGGCGCAGCGAGGAGAAGTGGGATGGCCGCGGCCTCGACGATCCGCGCTAGCTCTCCCCTCTCCCGCGGCTGAGTTTACTCAGCCGCGGGAGAGGGCAGCATCGCGCGCGCCGCATCGGCATCATTAGCGCAACGAGCGCCGATACGTCAGGTAACTCGCGCAGACCTTCGCGCCTAGCTTCTCCGCAGTGCGGCGCGACGGCCGGTTGTCATCCAACACTAACGTGTAGCTCAGAAACTTCGCGCCCTGCCTGATCAGCTCGAGATAGGTGTATGCCGCCATCGCGAGGTTCACGCCGCGCCCGCGCGCCGACTCATGCACCCCGATGCCCAGCCAGTTCAGCTTCTCCGATTCGCGCACTGCGCGGCCCGGCGCGAGGATCGCATGCTCGGCAGACGATGCCAGCGCCAGCAATGCGCCCACGGGTTCCTCGCCACGATAGGCCATCACCGAGGTATCCAACCCGCGGCTTTGGGCGAACGACTTGAATATCGCGGACACCTCCGCCTCGCGCCGCGGCGTCATCCCCCAATGATGCTTGAACGCATCGTTCCAAACCTTGGTGAAATGAGGGACCCGCGAATCGGCGTCGAGGTTCCTCAGCGGTGCGATCAGAAACCCGTCGCGCCGCGCAGCCTCGAGGAAGCTTTGATAACGCTCGATGAGCGCCGGCGTCACTTCGATTTTGTAATCAACCCATCCCTTCTCGGTTTCGAAGCCTGCGTCCTTGAGCATCGCGTGATAGTAGCCGGGGTTCTGGCGCACGATGCTCGGCGGAAGCAGCTCGTACTCGTCGATCGCAAAGGGCGAGTCGAGCAGGCCGGTGGCGCCGGCGCGCGCGGCATCCATCCCACCACTGCGAAGCCAATCGCAGGCCGCGTCGAGCAACCTCTTTACCGCATCGCCGCTGTCGGGCATCGCCTCGAACATCATGAGGTGCCCGAGGTGCTCCTTCCAATGCGCGTTGTAATGATGGTCTACGACGGCCGTCGCACGCGCGACGATCGCGGCGCCAACTCTCGCCGCGAAGGCCTTGATCTCACGACCGGCGTCGTAGGGTGGCTGCCCCATCAGGATGGAAAGCTGGCGACGCTGCGCCGCGGGCCATCGCGCGGCGCGGTACTCATACACGCGATCGTGAAAGCGCACAAATTCGGCGAGGCCCTTTTCATCGGCGGGAGTTTCAATTTGAATCGCCATGTTAGAATGTTGTCGGCTTTCGGATAGATCAGTCGCGCCGGCGAACTTTTATGTTTCGCCTCGAACTCCGCGTGCGCTCCGTCTCGGCGGCTTCGCGGCCACCTTGTTTGAACGCGCCGCGTAGGCTAATCACCAACGCAGGGCCACGGTAGCGCCGGTCTGAGAGGGCCGTCAAACCAGCGCATTTCGCGGGCCGAGGAGTCGCATTTATGGTTGAAAAAACAATCGCGCTGACCGGCATCTCCGCCAACTCGATCGAAGATGCGGTCGGGCTCGCGGTAGCTCGGGCGGGAGTTACTATCTCCGGAATTCATACCGCGCATGTCACCGACACCAGCGCGGTGGTGGAAAACAACAAGGTGGTGCGCTGGAAAGTAAGCGTCCGGCTGACTTTCGCAGTGAAGGATCAACTCCACGAATGACGCGCGTCGTAGGTGGTGCGTTGTACAATTGATCGCGATCGGGTCGGGCGCGATCGCTACGAATCGAGCGGGACTTAAATCAGTCCGCACCCCAGCGCGGAGCGCAATGACGCAAGCCATGCGAAACCGCCGCTACTGAGAGTCTGAAAGAAATGGCATTCAAACAGGTCCTGCCGGGAATCTTCGAAATGTTTCTGCCGCTACCGATGAAGCCGACCATCATCAATGCGTGGCTGATCGATTGCGGAGGCGGCCAATGGGCGATGGTCGATACCGGGATGAACTTGCCGGAAAGCTTCATCGTGATGGAGGACGCTTTCATGCAGGTGGGCGCCCGCTTCGAGGATCTCAAGGTCCTCATCGGGACCCATCATCATATCGATCACTTCGGCGCCTCGAGCGAAATCCGCCGCCGCAGTCATGCCAGGACCTACCTGCACAAGTTGGAAGCCGAGCGCGCGAACAGGATGCTGTTCTTCGGCAAGATGGGTCCGATGACGGAGCGGCCGGAGTCGCGCCCGTTTTTCGAGAGCCACGGATTTCCGCTCGGGCTCGCGGTGCCCGCGGGAATGCGCCCGGCGTGGATGGGCACCAACCTCTACGATCCGGTCACCGAGCCGGATGCCAATCTGAATGACACCGACGTGATCGCAGTCGGCAATCGCAAGTTCGAAGTGATTTGGACGCCAGGCCATGCGCCCGGGCATTGCGTGATCTACCTACGCCAGGAAAAGGCGATGATTGTCGGCGACCACTTGCTGCCGAAGATTACGCCGCACGTCGGACTCTATCCAGATGCGGTCGGCGATCCGCTAGGAGATTTCATCAACTCGCAACTTAAAGTTCAAAAATTTGACGTCGAGCATGTGCTGCCCGCGCATGGCCTCGTCTACCAGGACCATCGTCATCGCGCCAACCAACTGATCGAGCATCATCGCTATCGCGAAGCTGAGATGCTCGATCTGACGCGGCGCAAACCGCAAACCGCGTTCGAAGTCGCGCAGCAAGTTTTCGCCGACGAGGAACGGCCGATTTTTCACGTGATGGCGGCGACTTTCGAGACGCTGGCGCACCTCGAACATGCCTACCTCGAAGGCCGGGCGAAGAAGACCGAACGCGATGGCAAAATTCTGTTTCAGGCTGCCTAGGCTTTTTTGCGGGAATCAGGGGGGTTGCTAATTTTAAATCCTAGTGTATTTTTGTCCCAGTTTCGGTACTTTCGGGATGATGATTGGGTACATCGAAACCGGACGCTCGAGTTTCGGGGGAGCTGCTCCCAGAGATCGAAGGAGGACGCGATGAAACGCACGATTGGCTTTGGGCTGGCCGCTGGGCTGGCATTTCTGGTCGCGGGGTGCGCGGCAGGTGGCGGAGGCGCAGGAACTGGAGCATCCGGCGGTGGGGAGGCGTCGGCTCCGGCCGCTGCTGGAGGCACGCAAACCGCCTCGGCTGGTACGTCGGTTCGCGACTTTAACCTGCAGGTGAAATGCCCGGGCATCCATCTGGAAAAGACCAAGCTCAAGTGGGATGACGACAAGATCATGGCCCACGAAAACGTGACCCCTCAGGACATCGCTTCTTGCGAAGCGTTTACCGCCTCGCTGCCCAAGGGCTACGTTCCGCCTCCGCCGGTGGGAGCTGCGATGGTCGGCAATGCGAGTGGTCCGGGGCCGGGCGGGCAACCGTACACGGGTCCAGGGCCAAACGGCAAGAATCAGTAGGCCTCGACGCTGCGCGTAACGCTCGGGCGCGTCGGATCTGGGCCGGGATCTTCGAACAAAACGAAAGGGCGGTACCGAATGCACAGACACTCGGTACCGCCTCTTTTGTTAATGCGGATAGGTTCCGGCTTCGGTGCTACTGAACCTGCTGCACCGCCTTGGACTGACGGCGGGAGGGCGCGCTGATACGGCCGCTGCGGACCACCGGCGAGCGGCGCGCAAGTCGGCGCGTCGAGGTACCCTCGATTTGCTGACGGCGCCATTCCTTCAAACCCTGGCGCAGGAACTTCGGCTCGATTCCCAAAGTCTCGCAGACCATTTCGAACGAGAACGGTCCTTCACCGCCTTCGCCGCACAGCCAGTGCTCAGCTTCCTGGAAGAGACGCTTGCGAGAACCGCCCGTGGCGTCGCAGTTATTCTGGAAGCATCGAAGTGCATCCTCAAGGATAGCCATCATCAGCTTCTTGACCGGGCGGATGTTGCTGTCATCCCTACGGCTGTCATAGAACTGCTCCGGCGTCAGCACGTCGGGCACAAACAAGTTACCTATCGCGGTGTTTTCCCATTCCATTTTCGATCTGTGCCCCGATGGGGCATCCCCCTGTTCCTTCGAACGAACCCCTCTTGCTTCGTCCATGGAACTTGTATCTAGTCTGGGCGCGATGAGAAGCAATCTTTATGCCCGTGAGGCTTGCAACGCTGCAACAGACGATCAGGTCGATGACTGAGCGGGATTCTGGTTGATAAAGGTCGCAAATATCAAGATATTTTGGACCTAAAGTCGCACTATGCGAACGGAAACGCCTTTTGCGAGTAAGTTCTCCGAATGCAGCTTTGTAGCCTTTTTGCGCCACCGCTGACTCTTTTGAACCTTTCGGGGAACACCTTGCGTGGAAAAGATCGTTCGCTCGAGTACCTCTACTAGTGGCCCAGACAGCCAATTGGTGTCCATTCCGATTTTTATCGGCGCGCCAAATTAGTGCCGGAGCTTGTTGCAACGACGCCACGAACGATCCCGGCTGCATCTGGGCGAGAAGATATCTGACAAAGCTCGAGCGGCGCCTGCGTTGGTTTTACTGCACGGTGCCGGGTCCACCATGCGGTCCCGGGCCGCCGAGCTTACGCTCTTCGAGCTTGAAGGTGATCACATCGAAAAGGCAATCGAGCCTGGCGTCCCGAGCTTCGAGGAGGGTTTGCTTCTCGATGGCAGGCACATCGAGGTGAAAGCACAGGAAGTTCACCAAATCGGCTCCTCGCAACCCCCGCTCCACCAATGACTTCCACGCCGCCACGGCGGTGTCTCCCAGATATTCGAAGAGTAGTTGACGCAGCCCTTCGATGCTCTCGGCGTCGATGTCCATCGGAGGGTCGACGGGACACCATTCCACCTCCGCCTGACGATACACCCGCTCGCGATTCTCCCGTACCACCCGAAACTCGCTCAGTCCCTCCAGCACCAGGTTGTAGCGTCCGTCCGGAAGACGCGCCAACTCTGATATCTTCCCCGCGCATCCGACGCCATACGTATCGGGATTTTCATAATAGTCGCGCTCCCAGTCGCCCTTGAGCAGCATCATGCCGATGATG
>JBGPMZ010000108.1:0-7496 GCA_041487255.1 Binataceae bacterium (SeqCode)
ATCCTCGCGATTTCCGGTGTTGGCGTCACTGCGCTCGCGATGGCCATCTCGATGGCGAAACCGGGATGCACCTCGGTCGACGGTAGAGACGCGCTGGTGATCTCCGGCCACCTGCTGGACAAGGGTACTGCGAAGACCTTCTGCTATCGCGACGACGCGGGGAAAAATCTGCGCTTCGTGTTGGCGCGCGGCACCGACGGCAAGGTCCGCTCCGTCATGGACGCCTGCTCCCAGTGCTACACCTATCACAAGGGCTTTACCTATTCGGACGGATACCTGACTTGCCGGCTATGCGGAAATCGCTATCCGATCAATCACATTCTCAACGGTAAGGCCTCGTGCGTCCCGATCGCCGTGCCGAGTACCGAGGTCGGCGGCAATGTCACCGTCCGCACCGCCGATCTCAAGAAGAATGGGTGGCTGTTTTGAGCCGTAGCCGTTTCGCGCTCGATACTCGCCTCGCCACCGTCGCGCTGGCGCTCGTGATCGCGTCTGTGGGCATGCCGATGATGTGCGGATGGGTCATCGCGGATTCGCATTGCGCGATCACGATGGATATTTGCCATCCGGCGCAACCGATCGAGGTTGGGCACGGATCGATGTTCGCTCCCGCGCCGCAACTATCCGCGGTAACTGACGTAGCGCGCGACGCCGTCCTCGCGATCGATGATTCGTATCATCCGATGGCGAGCCGCCTCGGCGAGGCGCCCGATCTTCCGCCGCCCAAGCCTCCCGCGTAGTTCGTTCCCGTTTCAAAACATCAGCGCACTCTGAATGCTCGGGCGGATGTTCCGTGGCCGGGCGAGGGAGAAGTCGCGTGGCGCGAGATCGCCTCGGCGACGAGAATGAAATTGAAGCATTTGCTTGCAGTTGTGATTGTGGCGTCGATCTGCGCGCCGCCCGTATCGGCACGGGCGCATGGCGTGGTCGGCGATTATATGTTTCTTGAACCCTTGGTGGCCGAGGATCCCACTCCCGCCAATGAGTTGGATATCGTGTCGCCCGGATGGGCGCGCGGCAGCGAGGGGAAGACCTATTCGATTGGCAGCGAGTTCGAAAAAGTTCTCTGGAAAGACGAAGAAGGGTTGGCGCGCTTCAGTGCCGGCGGCGGCACCGCATGGTCATATCTATCGCCCACCGAGGAGCGCAGTCACAACGGCTTTGACAACCTCGAGCTTTTCGCCAAGTACGCGTTCCTGATCGCGCCCAAGCATGAGCTGCTTCTGTCGGTCGCATTCAGCCTGTCGATACCGACCGGAGACACCAAGATCGCCGAGAACAATCACACTGTTATCGGGCCGTCGATCAATTGGGATAAGGCGCTCGGTGATCTTCCCAACTGGCCGGTGCTTAAGTACGTCCGGCCCATCGGTTTCCAGGGCAACTTTGCTTATGAAACGGCGCTCGGCGGACGAGTCAACCATGGAATCGCCGCCAATCAGGTTATCGAGTACTCGCTTCCCTACCTGAGTAACAACGTGCATGACCTCGGGCTGCCATGGCCGATTCGCAACCTGTTCCCTTACGTCGAATTCAACTATGCCCAATCCGTGAGGGGGCCCAGCGGCGAAACCTTTCCCCAGATTCTGGTGACGCCGGGTATCGCGTACGTCGGTTACCAGTTCGAACTAAGCGTTGGAACCCAACTCGCGCTCAACAATGCCGCGATACCCGAGAATCACGCGGTGGTGCTGGCATTGCTCGACATCTTTTACGATTCGCTGTTTCGCGAGGCGAACTGGACGCTTGACCAGGTGTGGCGATGAGGACGATGCCAATGAAGACCACTACCGTGACATCGAAACTGGCGCGATTGGCCATATTTCTGGTGATCGTGGCGGTGACTTGTTTAGCGCGGGAAGCAGTGGCGCATTCCTTCCCCCAGGAGCAGCATCCTTCGGCAGGACAGGCGCTTGCGGCGCCGCCGGCGGAGATCAGGATCAAGTTCGATGCGCCCATCGAGAAGCTGTTCGCAAAGCTGCAAGTGCTCGACTCTGAGGGCAAGGATCATGCGGTCGGCGCGCCCGCGGTCAGCTCGAACGGCGTCGAGTTGATCGCGAAAGTTGAGGCGCTGAAGCCGGGCGACTACCTGGTCAAATGGTCCGCGCTATGCGTCGACACTCATCGCACCGAGGGCTCCTACTCTTTCACGGTCGGCGGGGGCGGCACTTGACGCTGCCCCTGGCGATCCTGACCTGGCCGGTGCTGGTTGCGCAGTTGCTCGTCTTTGGGACGGCCGCCTTCGCGCTGATGTTCGCGCCGGCCGCGCTCGGCGAATACGACGCCCGCCCCCGGATGCTTTGGCGCGCGCTCGCGATCCTCATCCTCGCGATATCACCGATGCTCTTCATGGAGATCGCTTCGGAGATGGCCGGCGCTAGCTGGAGGGAGACGTTTCCTTTGGTTCCGCGAATCCTGCGCGAGACCGTCGCCGGCCGCTTCTGGATATTGCGCTTGGTCGCCGTCGTGATGCTGGCGATCGCGACGTGGACCCCATTGCGCGAGGGTTTAGTAGCCCTCGGCGCGCTGGCGCTCTCCACGATTCTGATCCTCCTCGGCAGCCTCACCAGCCACGCCATCGACAAGGGCGCGCTGATAGTCGCGATCGACTTCGTGCATCAGTGCGCTGGTGGATTGTGGTTCGGCGCGCTCGCATCGTTGCTGATGAGCGCGAGCCGCGGAGCGGATGCGATCGAGGCGTTCGCTCCGCGCGTCTCCACGGTCTGCGGCTGGGCGGTCGTGGTCGTCGCGATCTCGGGCGCCATGACCGCCTTCCAATGGCTAGGATGGAACCTTCATCTGCTGCTCGATTCGGCGTACGGGCGCGCGTTGATGTGGAAGCTCGCGATTGCCGCGCCCATCGTGCTGCTCGGCGCGCACAATCGCTATTGGCAGGTGCCTCGGGTCGCCGAGCCGGGCGCGCGCGCGCTGCTCGTTCGCAGCGTCACGTTCGAATGCACCCTGCTGCTCGCGGTGCTCGCGTGGGCCGCGATCCTCGCGAACACTCCGCCGCCGCATTGACCGCAACACCATTCAAATCAGAACACGACACCTCGGCCGGTGGCGAGGTCACTCTGGGTCACCGGCCGAGATGTCGAGTGGAGGATCGGTAAAACACTAACCTATGCCGCGCGCGCATCCTGCGCGGCAACTTCTGATGCGGGCCGGAATGCCTCCGCAAGCTCGGAAAGCCGGCCTTCCAGCTGGTCGATCGAATCCAGCGCGTCCATCAGCAGGCGAACCTTGCCCTGAAAGGTCTTGATTGGCGCGAGTGTCGCGCCGGCTTCTTTCACGTTGGCGTACAGCGCCTGCATGACTTGATCGATCTGCGCATTCAGTCCCTTCATCGGCTCGAAGCTGGCCGCGAGCGTCTTGACCTGCTCCGCGAAGGCCTTCACCGATTGGAGGTTGTCGGCGAGTTTTCCCAGATGCTCGAGCAGGCCGGCAACACGATTGCGCGCCTGCCCGGTGATTTCGGTAGCAGTATCGATCGGCGCCATCAGCTTACTGAGGCGCTCGAAGTGTTCGCGGAAGGCCTCGGCAGGTTCGGACAGCTGATCGACCGTGCCGGTGAGAATCGAAATCGGTTCGGCCTGCGCCGCAACCGTCTCGGTCGCCGCGCTGGTGAGCTCAGCCGATGCCTCGACGGCCGGTTCCTTGTCAGCGCTTTGCGCCTCCGCGGGCGCCTTCTCCACGCGGCTTGCATTTCCGGCCTTCTCGTTTCGCGTCTCGTTTTTCGGACCACTAATTCCGAGCCGATCGGCAATCTCGACCGGCGACAAGGTAGTCTCCCATTTGAGTTTACCGGCCGCCTGGCTGAGTGCGACGTCGGAGATTTGCACCGGATTAGTCAGGGACGGGATGGCGCCGGATTTGGAGCGGAGCAGCAGTCTCTGTCTCAGTTCTTCCAGTTCCACGAAAATGAACCTCCTGAGGTTGGCTCGCGTTGGTCGGGAACTGTTTCGGAGGATTCTGCGGCGCCCGCGTGGGCGATGAAGATTCCTTCGAAACAATCACCGGGGACCGCGTGTCTACATATTGTAGAGTTTGTTTACTGGAGGCAAGCCGAGCGGTGCGGTTGCTTGCCTGCCAGGTCGCGATTTCTGCCGCCCTGGTCGCCGGTTACGGCGTCCGGCCGCTGGGCGTCGCGCGCGCTGCCGGCGAGGGCGCGCTGGCGGGGGCGGGCGCGCTCGCCGGATGCTCCACGTGCGCGGTCGCGGGCGCCGCGGTGTCGACCAGCGCCGGGCCGATCCCCTGGCGTTGGAACGGACGGCGCACGTCGAGCGGCGCGCCTTCGCTGACCCGTCCGACGTTGAGGTCGAGGCCGGTTACTTCCACCCGAATACCGGGCCTGACGACCAGGCCGCGTTCCGCGCGCAAATCATAAGTGCCGGGCGGAAGGTCGCTCGCGAAGGAACCGTCGGCGCCGGTGCGAGTGAGATACATGTCTCCGCTGATGCGATTTTGAAAGTGCAGTTGACGATCGGCCAGCGGCTTGCCGTGAGGAGTGGTATAGATACCGCTCACCGTGGCTGCCTCGGCGTGCGCGGACAATAAAACGAGAGCTCCGGCGACTATGGCGCAGAGAACACGGCTAGCGGCATTCAGCATCGATTCCTTTATCCTCCCGAGGCATACGGACCGAATATCCATTCCTGAGCCGCACCAGAAGTGCAAGGTTTGAGGTCTTGCCCGCCCCGGAATATTGTGTGCTCCGGGAGCGAGGAACATGGCTAAGCTCACAATCTATCACAACCAGGGTTGAGGAAATTCACGCGGCGCGGTGGACCTGCTGCGCGAGCGCGGCGTCGAGTTCGACGCCATCGAATATCTGAAGACTCCGCTCACGCGCGAGACGCTGAAGAAAATTCTCACGATGCTGGAAGGTCCGGCCGCCGACCTGGTGCGCAAGGACAAGCGCTTCGGGGAGTTGGGCCTTAGGGCGGAGGACTATACCGAGCCGAAGAAAATCGTTGCGCTACTGCTGGAGCATGCGGAATTGATGCAGCGTCCGATCGTGATTCACGGCAATCGGGCGATCATCGCGCGCCCGCCCGAGAAGCTGACCGCGCTGCTGTAACCGCGACCCATCGGGAGTTGCGGCCGCCGTTGCTTGAAGGCGGAGCGGCTGCGACAATCCTACCGAAGCTCTTATCATGAGACAGACAACAAAATTGTCGACTAGGGGCCAAATCGCTATTCCCAAGGCCTTGCGCACGGCTCGCCGATGGAAGCCGGGAACGGAATTCGTCATTCAGGAAACCAACGACGGCCTGTTGCTGAAGCCGAAGAAGCAACCCAAGCGGGAAGGCAAAACCCTGACCTGGGATGAAGTAATCGGAATCGCCAACTATAAAGGGCCGCGCAGAAGCATTCGAGAAATGGATGAAGGCGTCATGGACGAGGCTCGTAAACACAGGTGACGGCGGTGGACACCAACGTGTTGGTTCGCATCATAGTCGAGGACGATGCGAGCCAGGTGAGACGTGCGCGTGCGTTTATCGAAGACCAAGATCGAGTATTCATTTCGAGAACGGTCGTGCTGGAAATTGGCTGGGTCCTTGCCAGCACGTATCGCCTGACTCGAGAAGCCATTGTTTCGTCTATTCGGAGCGTATTGGCGGTATCGAATGTTGAGGTCGAGGACCCGCCCGCGGTGATGTTAGCGCTCGAATGGTATGCGCAGGGGATGGATTTTGCCGACGCCTTGCATCTGGCGTCCCTCGGTCGCGATACCAAGTTCGCGACCTTCGATGCTTCGTTGCGACGTACTGCGGGACGACTCGGAATCGCGCGCGTAGTTCCTATCTGATCGAGGGGGGACGCGCGCTATGCGACCTTTTTCACCTTGCCGCTGCGCAGGCAGCGCGTGCACACCATCATCCGCTTGACGCCGCCGCCGACCGCTGCGCGGACCTCTTTCAGATTCGGATGCCATCGGCGCTTGGTCTTGTTGTTCGCGTGGCTGACGTTGTTGCCGACCGACTGATGTTTTTTGCAAATCGCGCAATGCTGCATGATGCTGTTTTCTTCCGATTCGAAAATTCTTCTCAGGTTGAACGTTCTAGGGTAGCCCGACTTCCGGCTGCTTGAAAGAGGGCTCGAAGCGCGCCTTCAGCAACGGCGCGCCCGCGGTTTCCGATTGCAGCATCGCACTTGCCGCGCATCCGCACTTGATGCTCATCAGCCATGCGCTGCGCCCGATCGCGCGCGCGTACGAGTCGAGCCGCGACTTCAGCCCTTTGGGCGCATCCTTGTCTCGGATATTCACCTGCGCCGCGGCAACGATAACCTCGTCGGGGGCCGAGCCGGTTTCATCGCTGAATAGCTGCGTGAGCATCGCGACGAATGCCGAATAGTCGAGTCCTGGAACGTCGCTGGCTAGCAGCGCGGCGTACGGCGAGCGCGCCTCCTGATGCGGATAGCCGGCGAGGACGCGCCGGATCGCATCGACGCGCGCGGGTTGCGCCGCGGAACTTTTCTCATATGACGCGAGCATCACATCCGCCTGCGCGGGATCGTCGCCCGCCATCGCACCGAGGGTTCTGCCTAGCCACTTGGTCGCTTCGGCCTGCTTCAATTTTCCTTCGGCTGCGGCCATCAACTGTTTGACGCGCGGATCGTTGATCCCGGCCGCTTTGAACACCGCCATCGCGGTCTCGCCGTCGCCTCGATCGATCAGCGCCTGCGCGGTTTCGAGCGGATTGAGCGGACCGATCTGGCTCAGCGGCGAACTCGCGAGATAGAGCTTGGTCGCCGCCACCAGTTTCGCCTCGACCCGATTTTGCACCGACTGATAGGCCTGGTAGACGTTGCCCGAAATCAGTTTTCCGCCGCCCGCGGCTGAACTCAGAAACTGCGCTGGTATGGTGAGAATCGCCGCGACGCCGCCCACTACCGGCTCGTGATCTTCGAAAGTAAAGGGATGCCGATCTTCGGCCAGAGTCGACAGATTGAGGACCCAGATCTCATAGCTGCCGGTGAAGGTCGCTTCGTTCCGATCGTTCTTGATGAGGAACTTGTCGGTTGGCAGGCTCACCACCATCACGCCGTCGAGCCGATCGTCAGCGTCGCCGGCGACGAAGCGCTTCACGCATGCGTCGACATCGCCGGGCGGCACGATCGGGATTTCATGAACGTTGGGTTGGGCGCCGACCAATTGCTCGATCTGGTACATCGCCAGCGGAGAGATCGGTCCCACGCTGCCGACATCTTACTCAAACGAACCAAGTTGAACCATCGCGGCCGTTCTGAGAAGCTTTGCCGTCATCTTTTCACCGACTTTTGAACGGACGGATCTTCACCAGATGCACAAAACCATAGCCGCGCTGATGGTGACGCTTGCGATCGCGACGGCTGCCGGGATCGGCAAGGCCGACGAGATCAAAATCGGCGTTGGCACCGTAGGCCCGATCTCTCCGCTGGCGATGTACCAGATCGAGCAATTGGTCGGCGCCCAACCCAACGTTCATGAAATCCCGATCGTGCCGCCCGGC
>JBGPMZ010000109.1:0-7448 GCA_041487255.1 Binataceae bacterium (SeqCode)
CCCGCGCCGCGGCATACCATCTTTGGCGGAGGCATACCCACGATGGGAACTTTACGGGGCGAGCAAATCATCGCGCAGTGTTTCAAGCGCGAGGGCGTCGACACAATTTTCTTCATGATGGGCGGCCCCACCGGCGGCACCGCCGGTGCATGCCTCGACCTCGGCATGACCGGCATCTATGTCCGTCACGAGCAGGCCGCTGCGATGATGGCGCATGCGTATGCCCGGGTCACCGGCAAGCCCGGCATCTGCATCGCTCCGATGGGTCCCGGCGTCGCCAATCTCGTCACCGGGCTGGGTAACGCGTGGGCCGACGCCACGCCGATCATCGCCATCGGCGGCTCTGCGCCGATGCGCGGCACGACCCTCGACACGTTTCAGGAGATGGATCAGATTCCGATGATGCGGCCCATCGTGAAGGGCGCCTATCGTGTCGACCTCGGTTATCGAATTCCCGAATACATCAGTATCGCGTTTCGCGAGGCGCTCGATGGCAAACGCGGGCCCATCTACCTCGATCTCCCGGCCGACGTCTTGAGCGGCAAAGTAGAGGAGGAAAAAATCAACTGGGTCGCGGGCAACTCGCGCACCGACGCGCGACCCGCAGGCGATCCCGCGTTGATTCGAAAGGCGGTCGAGCTTTTGTCCAGCGCCCGCAGGCCACTCATCGTTACCGGTAGCGGGGTGCTGTGGTCGCGGGCAGAAGATGCGCTGCGCAACTTCGTCGAGGCGACCGGGATCCCGTTCTTCACCACCCCGCAGGGCCGCGGCGTGATCGCGGAGGATCATCCGCGCGCCTTCCCGGCCGCGCGTTCGACCGCCTTTCGCGAGGCTGATGTGGTTATGGTCATCGGTGCGCGCGCCAACTCGATGCTTTCATTTTTGCGCGCGCCGCGCTTCTCGCCCGATGCAAAGTTCATCAACGTGAATCTCGACGGAAAGGAGATTGGACACAATCGCGCGGTCGAAGTCGGCATCGTCGGCGACGCCCGCCTGGTGCTGGAGCAGATGCGCGCTGAGGGCGCCGGCAGATTCGATCCGAAGGAAGAATCGCAATGGGTCGCGCAACTTGCCGCGAAGCATCGCTCGAACCTGGAACGCTCCGCGCCCCTGCTCCATTCCAACGCGACCCCGATCCATCCCTTGCGCCTTTGCAATGAGGTCAAGGATGTCATCACGCGCGACACCATCCTGGTCGTCGACGGTCACGAGATTTTGAATTTCGCGCGCCAGTCGATTCCCATCTACCAGGCTCGATGCAGCCTCAACGCGGGGCCGCATGGATGCATGGGCGTCGGTATCCCGTTTGGCATCGGCGCCAAAGTCGCGCGGCCGGATCTGCCGGTACTGGTGCTCAGCGGCGACGGCGCGTTTGGCTGGAACGGAATGGAAATGGACACCGCCATTCGCCATAAGCTGCCGATCGTCGTGGTGATCTCGAACAACGGCGGGTTCACCTCGCGCAAGACCGGCGGCAGCGTCGGCCGCGACCTTGGCTTCCAGCGCTACGACAAGATGGTCGAGGCGCTGGGCGGCTATGGCGAATTCGTCGAGCAGCCCGACGCGATTCGGCCTGCGATCGAGCGCGCGATCAAGAGCGGCAAGACCGCGCTGGTCAACGTGTGCACCGATCCGGATGCGCAAGCGACCACCGACATGGGCTTCGCGGGATACTAAAACTGTACCCTAGTCTCAGGTCGTACGAGTCTGCTCGATGCTGACCATCCTGATGTACCACTCGGTCGACGAGTTGGCGTCGAATATTTCGGTGCGTCCAGACCAGTTCGCATCGCACCTGGCATTTTTCGCCAAGCATCAGTACAAAATGCTGACCATCGACGAGGTCGTCGATCTGCTCAATTCTGATCGACCGATGCCGCCGCGATGCGCCGCGTTGACATTCGACGATGGCTATCGCAGCGTCTACACAATTGCCCTCCAACAACTGCGCCGCTACTCATTTCCTGCCACCCTCTTCGTTACCAGCGGCTATTGCGGGAAGTTGAGCAACTGGCCGTCGCACAAGGCGCACTACGCAACCCGCGAGATGCTCACCGCGGCCGAACTTCGTGAACTGGACGCTTCAGGCGTAACGATCGGCGCCCATACCGTCAGCCATCATCACCTGCCGGGTCTGCCGATTGCGCAGGCTCGGCGCGAGATCGAGCATTCGCAGGACACACTCGAACAGATCATTGGAAGTCGCGTGCGTCACTTCGCCTATCCGCACGGCGAACTTAACGGCACCTTGCGGGAACTGGTCGCTCGCCGCTTCGATAGCGCGTGCGGGGTCGAGCTTCGCCTCGCGAAGCATGGGGACGACATCTACGACTTGCCGCGCCTCGATGCCTACTACCTCGACAACACGCTGCGACTCGGCGGCCCCCAGACATCGACCGGCCGCGCCTACATCAGCGTGCGAGGAAAGTTGCGGGCCGTGCGACGAGTGCTTAGGCGCGTGAGTGACTAGCAGCGTTGAGCGCGCCGCCGTATTCGAGATCGGATAGCGCGCTGATGATATCTTCGCGCTCGCGGCGCTCGGCAGTCTTGCGTACGATTTCGAGAAAGGAAGGCACCACCACGTCGGCGCACCATCGCTGCAAATAGGCGCGATGGCCCTGCAGCCCAAGCCATTTTCGATAGCCTGCGTCATCCTGGATGCGTCGCATCGCGGCGAGCAGCTCCGCGCGATCGGAGAATAGCTCGCCGCCATTCGATTGTTGAATCAGCTCGGGGAACGAACCACGGCGGCGCGCGATGACCGGTGTCGATTCCTTGAATGCTTCGACCAGCACCAGTCCAAAAGTCTCGAAGCAAAGCGATGGAGCGATTACCGCGAGCGCGTGGCGGTAGTATCGGCGAAGGTCATGCTCCTCCAGGTGGCCGAGAAACTTCACGCGAGTGTCGTCACCGCACGCCGCTTCGAGGCGCGATCGGTAGCCGCCGGCGCCCGCAATCAACAAATCCGCATCCGCGTAGTCGCGAAACGCCGCTATGAGATCCTGCGCACCCTTGATTTCCTCCAACCGTCCGGCAAACAGAAAGTAGGGCCGCTCGTGAGGACGGATGGCGAGCTGCATCGGGTCGGAATCCAGTTCGGATGGAAAATACGGCAGTACTTCCATCTCGCGCGAAAAACCGAACTCCCGATGCTTACGACGGCTGGACTCGCTCGCGGTGATGAAGGTATCGACGTGCGCGAGGCTGCGCTCCAGCGTCCCGGTCCATCGATACAGTTGTGGGGGACGATGGTGATGCAGCGTGCATCGCATGCAGCGTTTGCCGGTGCAGGGCTCGCGATTGTCCCGCCATAGCACGTGCATCGGACACACCAGCCAGTGATCGTGCGCGAGATACAGCTTCAGCGCGGAGCCATAGGCAAGAACCCGCGGACCGCCGACCAGCGAAATGTTGTTGTAGATGATGACGTCGAAATTGCCGCGCTCCAGGACATCGAGGATTCGCCGCCGGTTCACCAGCGGCCTACCGAGCTGATGAGTGATGATGGGCGCGAGCGCGCCCAACCTGCTTCGTAGCCCGACGATCGCGACGCCGTCATCGATCGATGCTGAAGCGGTAGGCTCATGGTTGAAGTTCAGGATTTTGAAGGAGTCGACGTCGTGGATCACCGTGACGTGATGCCCGCGTTCGACCAGCGCGCGCGCCATGCGCTGAATCGCGATCCCATCGCCGCCAAAGTTGTAGGGCGGATAAAAGGTGGTGATGAAGCAGCAGCGCAGCGCTCGCACGGAAGACCCCCGCGGACGTTCGTTTTTACCGTATTGCCCGACTTAAGCGAAGTGCTGCGAACCGCGCGACGCCCCAATCGCTTACTGCTAATCGGCTGGGCGTGCTATGGTCGCGGCTTTGCCGAAAACCACATGCGCTATGTAATCATCTTTTTCGCCACCGGAGCCTATTCCGGATACTCGCCGTTCGCGTCTGGGACCGCGGGCTCGGTAGTAGGCCTCATCATCGGGTACTTCTTGTGCGCGCCGATGTGGCAGCACGAGCCGATGGAATTCGCGGCGATCTTCGCGGCAGTGTTCTTTCTCGCATGCCTCATCGCCGGCCGCGCCGACCAGATCTTCGGTGAGCATGACAGTTCGAAAATCGTGCTCGATGAAGTGCTCGGCATGATCGTGACGATGTTTCTCAATCCGCTCGGATGGGCATGGCTGCTCGGCGGTTTCCTGATTTTCAGGCTCTTCGACATCATCAAGCCGTTTCCCGCCTCGCTGATCGATCGGCGGATGCCGGGCGGTCCCGGAGTGATGCTGGATGATCTGTTCGCGGGGATTTATGCAAATATCGTCCTTAGAATTTTGGCGCACGTGCTGTAGCTGGAAAATCGCAAAGCCGAGCGCATCCAGGGGAGGCACCGATGATTCAGAAGGCGGTCATTCTTTCCACCGGTGACGAAATCACCACCGGGAAAGTGGTCGATACCAACGCAAACTACCTCGCGGACAAACTGCATGAGATCGGCATAGACCTCGCCGCGGTGGTCACCGTGGGCGATGTGCCCGATCGCCTGGAGTGGGCGTGGCGCACCGGCATCCAGCTCGGCGACGTGGTTATCTCGACCGGTGGCATCGGGCCGACGGCCGACGACCTGACCACCGAAACCATCGCGCGCATCACCGGGCGCAAGCTGTTCCGCCATGAGCCGAGCGTCGAGACGATGCGGCGCATGTTCGCGACCATCAATCGCACCATGCCGGAGAACAACCTTAAGCAGGCCGACTTTCCCGAAGGCGCCGAGGTGATTCCGAATCCGCTCGGCACTGCGCCCGGATTTCATTTGCCGGTGCCTGATGGCAATCGCGTGAGTCATCTGATCGTGATGCCGGGCGTCCCGCGCGAAATGAAACCGATGATGGAAAACTGGGTGGTCCCGTGGCTGGCGAAGAATCGCGGCACCAACAAGGTTTTCGCGGTGCGGATTTTCCAGACCTTCGGGATCAGCGAATCGGGCCTCGATCAGGCGGTGCTGGGGCTGATCAAGCCGGAGGAAGGGCGCGTCGCATTTCGCGCCAGCTTCCCGCAAATCTCGATGAGAATCACCGTCGAAGGCGAGCCTGGTGAAGCTGAACGCAAACTCGAGGAACTGAGCGAGCGCGTGCGCGCGAAGATTTCCAACTATCTCTTCGCGGAAGGCGACTCTTCGATGGAAGAAGTGGTGGCGCAGCTACTGTCCCATCGCGGGATCAAACTCGCGATCGCCGAATCATGCACCGGAGGACTGATCGGGCATCGACTCACGAATGTCCCGGGTAGCTCGAAGTTTCTCCTCGGCGACCTGGTTACCTACTCCAACGAAACCAAGCAGAGCCTGCTCGGGGTCAGCGACGCGACGCTCAATACTCACGGCGCGGTGAGCGAGGAGTGTGTGCGTGAGATGGCGGCCGGAGTACGCAAACGCATCGGCGCTGACGTGGGAATTGCCACCTCGGGAATCGCGGGCCCGGACGGCGGCACGCCCGACAAGCCGGTCGGCACCGTGTGTATCGCGCTCGATTCCGAGGACGTCAAAACTTCGCGGCGCTACCAGATGCGAGGCACGCGCGATTGGGTGAAGCTGCTTAGTTCCCAGGTGGCGCTAGACTGGATGCGCCGCTACGCGCTGAAGATTCCCATCGAGGAATCGCAACTCTCCCGCCGCTAGATCATTTCAGCCGCGCATAGGAGATCGAATCGCTGCCGGTTCCCGAGAGCGACAGCGATCCGATCGCCGGCGTGCATCGCACCGGATTCGGCGCCGTGTTGTCGCTGCAGACCACCACGTTGTAGCTACTGGTGAAGCAGGTATCGGTAACGCTCGCGACGCCGGCCACGAGACTTATCTGGCCGGCACAGTTCCCACCGGAATTCAGCGTAAATCCCCCGGTCGGACTCCATGCGGTCATCGTCGTTGGAGGAGTCGGCGGCGGGACATAGGTGAAACATCCCGCCGCCATCAAACCGCTCAACACAATAAGAATTAGAGCGCTGCGCATCAGATTACCTATCGGATTCTCGCGTAGTCGATCACGTCTTCGCCGGTGCCTTCGATCGTAAGCACTCCGTCTATGGCCTTGCACCGCACCGGGTTGGGATGGGACTCGTTCGTACACAAGACGATGTTGGTATCGCCGGAGAAGCAGTTGTCACGCACCGAAGCGCTACCCTGGGTCAACGCGATCTTGCCGGCGCACATCGCTTCCTGGGTTCGAACGTTCGCGGGTCCGAAGATGCTGCGCGCAGACTTCGCGTTATCGCATCCGGCGGCGATCGCAAGACCCAACGCCAGAAACATCGCTAGCCTCACCCTCCTGCCCCTCATCGCATCCGCGCGTACGCGACAACGTCGCTACCGCTTCCACCGATCGAAAGGGCTCCAGCGTGCGGCGCGCAACGAACCGGGCTGATGGTACTGGCGTCGCTGCATACCACCACATTGGTATCGCCGGTAAAGCATGCGTCCTTCACTTCGGCTGCGCCGCCGCTGAGGCCGATGCGACCAGCGCATGCGACCGGCGCGACGTTGACGACGGCGCCGCCGAAAATTCCCGTCGCCGTAATGTCCGAGGACTCTTTTCCCCTAACCGCCTGGGGACTGCGGCACGATGTCGCGGCGAGAGCTCCGACCAGCAACAGCGGTACGATCATTGTGCGCATCGCGCCATCTCCGTTGCGCATAGGGTTCTAGTGACCCGCGCCGTTGGAGGTTCCGTTAGCGCTGTGTTGCACGAACGCGTCCATCGGCACGAGGCCGCGGCGACGGCGCTTAATGTCCTCGAGCTCGGCCTCCGCCTTCGCTTCCACGTTGCGCCGCCGAATCTCAGCTAGCTTCTCTTCGACCTCGGCGCTATGCAGCTCCTTGTTGACGCCGGCCTGCGCGAGCATCTGCTGAATCGACTCGCGCACCTCTTCGAGCGAGCGCACGTCCTCGTCGTAGGAGAGACTTTCGAGCGCCTGTTGAATGCGCACTCGCGCCTGTGCATTGCGAAGCCGCGCCATCATGCGCACCTTCTCGACCTTGAGCTTTTCGATTTCATCTTTGAACGAAATGAGATTCTTCTTCGCGTCCTCCGCCTCCGTCGTAAGCTGGGTCAGCTCTTCCTTGAGGCGATCGGTTTCCGCTTCGAGCTCATGCTTGCGCCGCAACAGGATGAGCGCGCACTGATCCTCGTTCATGTCGGCGGCCTGCACTGCCTGCTCCGCCACCTCGACCAGCTCGGTGGTTTTGCGCTTGAGGTCGCGCTCCAGCTTGCTGCGCATATAGATGACGCCGGCGGCCGCGGCCTTCAGTTGCTGATAGCGGCGCACGCGGTCCGCAATCGCGGATTCGTAGACCGCCTCGGGATCGCGCGCCTCGCGCGCTTTGACCCATCGCCGCAGCTTGCCACCGAACAGACTCAGAATTCTTTCGATAAACATCTTGCTTCTCCTCGATTCGCGCGGGC
>JBGPMZ010000110.1:0-7366 GCA_041487255.1 Binataceae bacterium (SeqCode)
CGAAGTTGGGCGCGCCTCCGGTCGCATTGACTACGGAGCGTAGAACCCCTCCGAACAGGCTGACCTGCGTCGCGGCGCGGCCGCCGGCCGGAGCCAGCGCATGATTGTCGATCACCAGGTTGCTTGATTCGCCGAGTTCGAGCTGGCTGCCATCGGTCAAGATGATGACGGCATGGCCACCCGGCCCAGTGAGGACTCGATCTCCCACGTTGACCGGCGTTCCAGGTCCAGCGGGCGCGGTGCCACCAGCGCGCTGCACCTGTACGGTGCCGGATGCCGTCGAAATGGTGCCCGCGACCGGCGTTTGCGCGAAGCTTTGTGCCGCGGTTGCCAAAGGAATCAAGATTGCGACCAAGGCCGAAATCAGCGTTGCTCTAGCGGCGTATCGCGCAGTGCCTATCGTACGCATGAGTCATCCTTGATTCGTGGCGTTTGCTGACGGCGAACGAAAGTCAAACAGAAACCGATGTCTACTGCAAGTTGCAATACCGAAAACGCATCGAAGCGTCACGTTTTTACTATCGACCTCAAAACAAGTCTCCGAACACGATGCCGCCGCATTGCTGGAATTCGATGCCGTCCGCTCAGTGATGAGGCGGAACTCTGCAAAAAACGGCCCGCACCATCATGACAATGGAAGCGGGCCGAAAAAACCGTGAATCTCGAACTTAGCGCTTCGAGTATTGAGGCCGCTTGCGCGCCTTATGAGGCCCGTACTTCTTGCGCTCGACCTCGCGAGGATCTCGCGTCAGCAGCCCGGCCTTGCGCAACGCGCCGCGCAGCGCCTCCGAAGCCGCCACTAGCGCGCGCGAGATTCCATGCCGCACCGCATCGGCCTGGGCGGAAGCGCCTCCGCCATGCACACTCGCGAGCACATCGTAAGTGTTCTTGGTCTCGGTGACCTCGAACGGCTCCATCACTTTCATGCGCGCGGTGTCGCGGGGGAAATAATTCTCGAGCGTGCGCGTATTAACGGTGACGGTGCCTGCGCCGGGGAAGAGCCGGATGCGCGCCACCGCGGTTTTGCGGCGGCCGGTTGCCCAAATGATATTTTTCTTCTCTGCCATTGTAGTTGATGTACTACTCCACTGCCTGCGGCTTCTGCGCCGTATGCGGATGCTCCGCGCCCGCGTATACCTTCAGTTTGGTGAACAGCCGCCGCCCGAGGCGATTCTTCGGCAGCATCCCGCGCACCGCGATCTCGACGAGGCGCTGCGGCTTCTTCGATTCGAGGATCTTGCCCGCCGTCGTAGTCCGAATCCCGCCAGGATAATCGGTGTGATGGTAGTAGATCTTTTCCTCGAGTTTGTTGCCGGTCAGCTTCACCTTCGCGGCGTTGATTACCACCACGAAATCTCCGGTGTCCTGATGCGGCGTGTAGTCGGGACGATGCTTGCCCGCGAGGATCGCCGCCGCCCGAGTCGCTACGCGCCCGAGCGCTCGCCCCTCGGCGTCGATTACCATCCAGCGCCGATCGCGCAGCGCATTTTCGCGCGAGATGCTCTTGGTCTGATGTGTCAGTCTCAACTCGTTTTCACCCGTCGCACAACCGATTTTCAAATCGATGAAAACCGTTGCCCAGTATACATTTTTTGGCGGGGCCGATGGGATTTGAACCCACGACTTCCGACGTGACAGGCCGGCGTTCTAACCGGGCTGAACTACGACCCCGCCCGAACTATCCTTTGTGACATTTTATTGGAGCCGGAGCAACTCATTAGATATTTCCTCGACTCCGCTGCGCTCCGCCTCGGAGTCGCTGCGCGACGGCTACGCCCCCTTCGGGCCTCGCTCGCAGCGTGATTTGGCCCGCACAAACAGCTCGGCTGGGTACTTCCTCGACTCCGCTGCGCTCCTGTCAAAGTCGCTTCATCCTTCTTCCCTCTCCCTTCAGGCAGAGGGTGGCGCTACTGCGGCGGGTGAGGTCGGAAGTCGCTGCGCGAGGGCTGCGCCCCCGTCGGGCCTCAATCGCCCGAACGATGAATAGCGAAAAGAAGCGACCGCGACGATATCGAACCGTCGCGGCCGTAGGCGCAGATTCCGAATGCTCAGAGCGATCCCAGGATGCCGGTCGGGATCGACTCCCATGCGCGACGCTCGCCCTCATACGGCGCATCTTCCATTTTGCTCTTCTCACCGAGGACCATCGTGGCGCGGCGCGATGCGTCATACTGCGGCCATTGGCCAAGGCTGTCGCAGCTCGGGTCGCCGCTGCGCGCGAACGCCAGCCACGCATCCTGCATCTCGGTCGCGAGGCGCTCGACGACCGGACCGGTTCCTGCGAACTGAGGCATCCCGGGCATATGGTTGGTGCCGAAGATAAAGCCAAGTTCGAGCGCATGACACGATCCGAGTATGCCGCCGGCGGCCGGCGACGGCCAGGTGAAGAGATAGTTGTAGATTGTGCCGCGACGCTTCGAGTGCAATTCCGCCAGTCGCACTGCCGGAATTCGAAATACGCGATCGGTCTCCAGCGCCGAGAACAGTTCCGGCGCGGCAGTCGAAGCGCCGCGCGAGGCGCGCGCCTTTTCATAGCCGCTGATAAGGCCGTCGGCGACCTCCGGGGCCATGCGGCGGGTGTAGCGCGCAGCGAGGCCCGTGCGATCGAGTTTCTGCGCTCCCCGGTCCATCGGTGCGAATAGCTTCCATTCATCGAGCGTCGAACCGACCATGATCGCAACATCCGATGACGCACCGCCGGTCACCATTTCAATCGCCGCCCGCGGCATCATCGTGCCGTCGATGACCGGCTGATACGCCATCCCGAATTCCGGGTCGGGCGTCTTGCCGTCGGGCAGCATGGTGCCGGTAAGCAACTGCGCCGGCGTCAGCGCGCGCATCGCATCGGCAGTGGATGCGCCGAGCTTCGCCATAATGCGTTCCGCGTTGCGATTGGCGCGCTCGCGCGCCGCCCCGGTGTGGCAAGCGCCGCTTTGCGGAATCGCTTTATGGAACAGGCCACGCGCGGCAGGCGCGGCGAGCAGCGTGCCGACGCTCATTCCTCCGGCGGACTCGCCGAAGATAGTGACGTTGCCGGGATCGCCGCCGAACTCGGCGATATTGTCGCGCACCCATTCGAGTCCCGCGATTTGATCGAGGATTCCCTCGTTACCGCTCGCGGGAATTTTTCTGTTAGTGAGATCGGCGAGGCGCAGGAAGCCCAGCGGCCCGAGGCGGTAGTTGACGCTCACGACGACCACATCGCCACGCCGCGCGAGTGTCGACCCGTCATAGATGCCCTGCGAGCCGGAACCGATCTCGAATGCGCCGCCATGAATCCAAACCATCACCGGACGCTTCTTGCCGTCGGCGGCGGGAGTCCACACATTCAGATAAAGGCAATCTTCCGATTGCGGGTCATCAATGACCATCGCGGCGAGGGCGCTGAGCATCATGTTGTTTTGCGGGGCGACGCTGCCGAAGCGTCGCGCATCGCGAGTGCTGCTCCATGAGGTCGGCTTCTCCGGTGGAAGCCATCGCCGCGCGCCGGTGGGCGGAGTCGCAAACGGGATTCCCTTGAAGATGGAGAGCCCCGACAGCTCTTCGCCTTCGACCTTTCCATAGCGCGTGGATGCGGTGGCACTCATGCGGGTTTCCTCCGAAATCAATTGGCGAGGTTAATTGGTAGCGATACTTGCAGAGTCGGCGGGCTGTTCACAAATCCACAATAATCGCCATCCGGGCCTCGGGTGGTTATTCTCATACGATGACGTCGGTCTCTGCCTTTCGGCATTCGGCACCGGTGATTCTGATGCTGGCGATGTGGGCAGCGCCGGCTCGGAGCGAGACTCCAGCGCCGAATCCGCCCCCGGCGCACAGTCACGTTCAGCTCGAAGCGAAGCCACCCGACGAGCCGTCATCGTCGTCATCGCCGGATGTCGAAGGCGCTCCTGATGGGTCGCCTTCTGCTGGAGCCTTGCCGCCGCGCGCCGCTTCAGGTGACAACGGCAATACGCCGATCTCCGCCGACGCGGTCGCGCATCGGCCGGAAATCGTGACTTACGTCGTACCCCGGTATCCGCCGAAGGCTCGCGCGGCAGGCATTCAAGGGCGCGTGCTGCTGATGGTCATCATCGACGAGAAGGGAAAGGTCGAGGACAGCGTTCAGATACTTGATTCGATCCCGATGCTGGATCAGGCGGCGATCGATGCGGTTCATCAGTGGGGGTTCACGCCGGGGCGCGACTCCGATGGCACACCGGCCCGCGTTCAGCTCGAAGTCCGAGTCCCCTTCATGCTGCGTTAAGGTTTTTTCGGCGGGCTTTTTGCGTTTTTCTTGAATCGCCTTGTCAATGACCAGTTGTTATGGGCAATTAACTTCAAGGCGCATACTTTTTCTGTCATCCTTCGCTACGGCTGCCTCCGCTCAGGATGACAGAAAGAAGCAGGATGACAGAAAAAAGGTCGACGGCACCTGTTCGGCCATGGTCAGTTAACCATACTTCCCTCATCCAAACCTGCGGCGCATTTGACCTTAGTCAGCGCCTCAGATAAATGCAGATTCCGAAAGCCACTTGCGTCACCGATGGCGGCCTGCATCGCAAGCCGTAGGGCGCTCCCGAGGAATCCACCTCGGGACTCGGTCCATTCGAGGATGACCGATGGCTTTCGTCCCGGCTTTTCGCAGATCGATTTTCCTGATCGCGCCGCTACTGCTGTGGGTGCCGTTCGCGCATGCTCAGACCGCACCCAGCGCCGTGCCCACCAGTGCGGCGTCAAAACAGCCGGCCTTCCAGATGAAGGAAGTTGAGGTTGAGGCGCCAAAGCTGGAGCCATCGGCGTCGGCGGAAGTAGTCCCGTACAAAGAGCTGGATACCAAACCGCACGACACACCGATTCAGATTCTCAACGATCTCCCCGGCCTCGTCGCGGTTCAGCATCAGGGTGGGGGCAAGGCGCCCCAGTATCTCATTCGCGGATTCGACGCTGATCACGGCACCGACTTCGCGGTGTTCGCGGACGGGGTGCCGGTCAACCTGGTTACGCATGCCCATGGGCAAGGCTATGCCGACGTCAACTTCATAATTCCCGAGACCATCGACCATCTCGATTTCACCAAAGGGCCGTACTTTGCGAAGTATGGCGACTTCGACAACGCCGGCGCGCTGAATTTTGTGACTAAGGAGGAATTCGCGCAGAACTTCACGCATGCCGAGGGAGGATCGTGGGACACCCAGCGCTACGTTTTCGGCGTCTCGCCGAAACTGTTTGACGGGATGAAGACGTTGTTGGCGGGGCAGGCCGCTTTCACCAACGGGCCTTTCCTCTCGCCCGAGCATGACGCCCGGTTGAACTTCTTCGGCAAGCTGAGCGGCAATCCCACGCCGGACTCAACGCTATCGGCCTCGTACACGCTGTATCACAGCCATTGGGACGGCTCCGGGCAGATTCCGTTGCGCGAAGTCGCCGCGCAGCGGCTCAATCGCTTCGGTTCCGAGGATAACAGCGAAGGCGGCCAGACCGACTTCGATGGCGTCAACCTCAAGTATCGTTATGCCCCGAACCAGGACGACGCTGTTTCGGCTCAGCTCTACGCCAGATACTACAAGCTCAATCTGTATACCGACTTCACCTTCTACAAGGACACCGGTTTGCGCTTCATTCGAGGGCCCAATGGTTCCATCCTCGACACCCGCGGCGGTCCGATCGTGCCCGGCGCGAACTACATCCCCGGCGATGGCATCGAGCAGAATGATTCGCGCTGGATGTTCGGCGGGATGCTGAGCTGGGTGCACTCGTCGATCCTGCGCGGCATTTTGATCGAGAGCGAGTTCGGCCTGCAGCAGCGCAACGACGACCTCGAGGTCGGCCTCTATCGGCAGGTTCGGCGCAAGCGGTTCTTTACCGTCAACCAGACCCACGTCTGGGAAAACTCGATCAGCGCCTATTCCGAGCAGCGCATCGTTCTGACCGATGAGCTGCTGGTCGTCCTCGGGCTGCGTGGCGATGTCTATCTCTTCGATGCGCACGATCGGGTGCCGTTCCAGGCGCCGGACCCGAACTTCACTGCAGTGCCTGTCGAGGGCAACACGTCCGCGTCGATCGTGAGTCCCAAGGCGAGCATGATCTACTCGCCATTGCGCAACACCGATTTCTATTTCAACTTTGGCACCGGCTTTCACTCCAATGACGCGCGCGATGCCATCCTCACGCAGAACTCTGGAAGTTCGCCGCTGGCGCGCTCGATCGGAGGGGAGATCGGCGCGCGCACCCGTCAATTCGATCGGCTCGATCTGTCAACCGCATTGTGGTTCATCGATCTCGACAGCGAGCTGGTTTTCAATGGCGATGCGGGCAATCAGGAAACCGGAGCGGGAGGAAACTTCGAACCGGAGGGCGACACGCGCCGATGGGGTGTGGATGTTCTCGCGCGTTACCAGATCCTCGAATGGCTATATGCCGATTATGATTCGACCTACGCCGACCCGCGCTTTCGCTCCAGTGGTGAAGCGATTCCGCTCGCGCCGACGCTGGTGATGGACGGCGACCTGACCGTCCAAGCGTGGAAGGGTTTTTCGGCGGGGCTGCGGGTGCGCTTTCTCGATGACCGCCCCGCGAACGAGAACCGCGCGCTGACGGCACGCGGGTATACGCTGATAGACCTGATTGGGAAGTATCGATGGAAGAACACTGAACTGTCGCTGCAACTCCTGAATCTTACCGACCACGACTGGCGCGAGGCGCAATTCGCCGACAATTCATGCGTCAAGCATGAGATCGGAAGCGTAAACGGATGCATCGCGATGCCGGGCCAGCAGGGGACGCATCCCGACCCACCGGCTGACATCCACTTCACACCCGGCAATCCGCTGACTGTGATTGGTGGGCTGACGGTGTTTTTCTGACGCTGGGCGGCTGCGGCGCCCGGTCCGCGTTCTCAGGGAAGTCCCGGTCCGCTTCACGCTGCGATCAGGTTCCGAGTTCTTTAGGTTAAGCACTCCGCTCGCTACAATCCTTCACCCTATGACGGAGCGGCTGGCAGAAACCCTCAACTGGCTCTACGCACTGGAGGCGCGAGGGGAAATCTACAAGCTCGAACGCATGGACAATGCGCTCGCGCTTATCGGCAATCCCCATCTGCGATTGCGCGCCGTTCATATCGCCGGCACCAAGGGCAAAGGCTCCGTCTCCGCGATGCTCGATAGCTGCCTGCGCGCGGCCGGTCTGCGCGTCGGTCTCTATACCAAACCGCACCTGGTCAATCTGTCGGAACGCACCCGCGTCGATGGGGTCGAGATCTCCTCGCGCCGGATGCTCGATTACATCGAAAAGCTGCGCGCCATCTATGACGACGCGGGGCTGGCGCTGACGTTTTTCGAATTCACCGTCGCGCTGATGTTCCAATATTTTGCCGATGAAAATGTCG
>JBGPMZ010000111.1:0-7362 GCA_041487255.1 Binataceae bacterium (SeqCode)
ACTCATCGCCATACTTCGGAAACCCGAGGTACTGAGTGAGCGCGGTGTAAGCCAGCCCCAGCGAATGAGGAAAGGCAACTGCGCCAATGGTTTCGATGCGGTTGCCGCGGCCAACACCCCAGCTCGTGCTGGCAAAATCTCCGAGACCGTCGACCGAGAACAGCGCAGCTTCGTCGAACGGTGATACGAAAAACGAGCTCGCCAGATGCGCCTTATGATGCTCGACCCGAAACACCTCGATCCGATGCTCGCTTCCGAGCGCATCGGCGACACTATCCTCGATAGTTGCGAAAGCCCTTCGCACCCTCAGCCGGCTCGCAGCGCTCGCAGGCATCTTGAGCCCCTGCCATGCCTTGCGGAGAAGGCGCGCCCAAGGATCGCGCGCAACGGCCAAAGCGCGGACCTCATGAGGCCGCGCCCCCGAAGCATTGACGACGTAGCGCAATGATTCGGTAGGAAATCCCGCGCTATGCTTGATGCGGTTGAAACGCTCTTCTTCGGCAGCGGCAACCAGCTGACCATCTGCGACGCACGCCGCACTGGCGTCTCCGTGGTAGGCATTTATTCCGACGATCGCGCTCACGGATGTACTAACTGACGGATTACCACTTCGGGCTGAAGTCGGAGGGTTGTCCACGAAAGAAATACAGTAGTTCGTGCGCAGGTCCGGCTAGGCGCGAATCGTATAGCGCGATCGTCGCAAGGCGGCTGCGGAAGATCCCGAGAGTCAGCCATTGCAGCAAGCTTCGCTGAAGCTTGAACACCGAGCCTTTGAAGGCCTCAATCGCGACGTTGGTGATGACGCTAGTCATCGCGGGCGGCATCATTTTCTCGGCGATTGCCAGGCGCAGATGTGGCACTGAGCGTGGATCGATACCCATCAGCTCGCAGCACGCCAGCGAACCCGCGCCGGCGTCGCGCGAAGCAACCAGCAGATCCTTGCGAATCGGCTCGCCTTCAAGCGGACCGCTTCGATCGAGGAAATAGGTCCCGTCGAAAATCGCCAACCGCGGCTTCAGGATTTTGTTGATGGCGAGAACCTTGCGCGCGAAGTCCGAATGATGCCGCAGACGCTTCGCATCCGGGAGGCATCCCCACTGATTTTTGAAGCCCAGGCTCACGCCGGTCATCATGTGAAGCTTCGGCACCGGCATCGTGATGAACACATCGGTTTCGCGGGTGAGAAGTTTCGAGAGTTCTACTTCAATCACTCGCCCACCGATTTCCGTCTTGGCGATCTCTCGCGGATAGCGAGTCAAGTTCACCGCGCGCGCTCCATAGCGGCGACACATGGCGGGAATACCATGGCCTGCGAATGCTTCTTCCGCTTGCCACGAATGCGAGCCGCCGTCGGATTCGACGACGTCGATATTGCGAGTGCGCGAACTCAACGCGCGAATCATAGCTTCGAGCATAGCCGGGCTCGTAGTCACGCCAGGTTTGTGAACCGGATAGGAGAGGTTCGGTTTGATGGCGACCCGTGCGTGGCGGGAAATGATGGAGCGCCAGTCGAGCCATTCCAGTGCACTCTCGATCTCGCGATCGAGTGCGCTGTCGATCTTCGATATCCAAGCCTTCTGCATTCAGGCCACCGCGAGATCTTCGCGACGCTCAGCGAGCACCGAATAAAACATGGCGGCGTTGCGAGCGGCCGAGTCGTCGCGGGCCACATAATCGAGGGCAAACTCGCGCGCGCGATTGGACATCCGACGATGCGTTTCGCCATCCATCTCGATGCAGTGCTTGAGCGTCGCGCGCATCAGATCCGGCCGCGAGAGCGGCATATCCCATCCGATTCCCTTTTCCGATAGATGACGCCACGGAGTTTGATCGCTGATCAAAACGGGGCATCCGGCCAGCAACGCTTCGAGAATGACAAAGCCGAAATTCTCGTTGGCGGTCGGAAGGAGCAACAGTCCGTGCCGCCCGAAACAACTACCCACTTCCGAAGTAGCTATTGGGCCGCAATAGTCAATTCGTATATTCGACCTGAGACCGGCGATCGTTTTTTGGCATCGCGCCCAGTAGTGCGGGTCGTCGATCGGACCGACGATCCGAAATGTAATATCACCTTCGAGACCGCGCAGTGTCTCGATCGCTAAGTGTAGATTCTTCTTGGGAGTGATGCGGGAGAGAAATATAACGTCCAATTGGCCTGGATTTTTGCAGTAGCGGGATGATCTCCAGGTTTGATAGTCCGCGCCGAGAAGATCCGGGCCTATCGCTATCCGCGCGCCCGCCCCTACGATATTGCGAATGTCACGCGCCTCTTCTTCACCCGAAGCCTGCCACGTCGCTCCGTTGAATAGCCCGAGACTGCGCGCGGTCGTGAGAAAGCTTCTCTTGCGCGTTGGCTTAATCGCTAACGCGCCGGGCGCGAGTTCGCCCCGCGGGGCGATGACCATTGGCCTGCGCGCAATCCGGCCGAAACGCTGCAGCAGCAGCGGAACTATGCCGAACGGACGCGAGAAGACCGTATTCAAATGCAAGATGTCGTAGTCGTCTCGCGATAGTTGTTCGCGAATCGATGGCAGAGGAAGCAGCTGCGCATCGGCGTAAAAAATTTCGCAATCGGCACCGGCGATCCACCGGTTCGTGGGCACTCCCTCGTAGGAATGCCTGTCGCCGAGGTCACGGTCCGCCGTCAGTACCTTGAATTGGAATTGGCGGCTCAGTCCGGCAACCAGGTTGCGTACGGTTACCAGCTTTCCTCCGCCTTTAAAGCCGGGGAGGTAGAAGGGCACGGTAGTCAGCACTACCGGTCTGCGTTTATGCGAGTGCATTTCCTTCCCGAACGACATGCTCAAATCGAGCGAGCAGTTCCGGCACGCTGGCTGTGAGAGCCATCGGCAGCCAGAACCACGGCGCGTAGTATTGAGGCGCTCGGGCCATGCATGCGACCCCGACGCCGATCATCGACGCGGTGACTCCGATCGCGAGTGCCGAAAATACGTTGGGGGTGGTTTCGCTCCTGCTGGCGAGGATGAACCGGCGCGCCCGCGCCACCGCGAGAATCCATCCCGCGATGAAAACGATGGTTCCGAGTATTCCGGTTTCCGACAATAAACGTATCAGGAGACTTGCCGCGTCCTCCTTGTTCAAACCAACGGTTACGATGTCCGCCGGCAAGCGGCCAAGTCCGGGATTCTCTCGATCGTAGGTGACCGGGTGTGCGCCGAGCCCGGCCCCAAGCATCGGCGCGCGAGAGAGATTGACGCGCATCACGGCCAGGTTGACCGCGAGCGCGATCGCCGACAGATCCTCGGCGCGTTTCACTTGCAGATCGTCGGAAGTGAGCGACCCCATCGCGCCGAGCTTCGCCCCAAGGTCGGGTAGCGCGGAGATAATCGCCGCATATGCGACGCCGCTCAGGAAGAATATCGTAGCTGCCGAAACCGCGATCGCGCCTGCGCTGATCTTTCGGGAGACCGTCCACAACGACCCGCCAACAATTAGCAGCAGAAGAAAATCAATCAGCGAGACCGTCACTAAGAATCCGCCCACGATTGAAACTGCGCACCAGCGCGGAACCACCGTCCGCACGCAATCCCGATGCGCTCCGCCACGCAGACCTAGCCGAATCAGCGCGACACCTGCTCCAGTGCCGAGCACCATGCCGAGCGCTGACGGCTCCTGCAAGATCGAATTCGCCCGAACTATTCCATCAACGCTCCCGCGGTTGTACCAGACATTGCCGCCGGCCCATCGATTCAGAAAGCTGAACTCCAACATCTCAGGACGACCCAGCAGGTTAGCGAGGATGAACTGTGCAACGCCGATCAACGAGACTACCGCGAGCACGATCACCGATAGGCGGATGTACCCGGCGAACAGCGCGGGCCGGCGAGCCACTTCATTCACAATCGCGATGCAGGTAAGCAGCATGATCGACACGCCACCGACCTGCACGAACCCCTTGGTGAAAATCTGCGACGAGTCGGGCGACATGACCACCGTAAGAGTGCCGACCAGAAGAAAAGTCGCGAACATCAGGATCGGCATATCGAGGCTCGGATGCAGGCGGTACCGGCCGCTCGCGAGCCGCTCGATCGTCAGCATCGCGATCGCAGCGGCAAGCAGGTCGGCGGGTGTGATCAAACTTCCCGCGACGACGCGGCCAAACGCGTCCAGCGGTAGCGTAATGAATAGCGCAGCGAGAAGTACAGCCACGTCGATTCCTCGATGAACTTGTCTAAACGCGACCGATTGCCGTGCGAGCAACCTGCTTTGCGGCGGCGACTGCATGGTTGATCGCGGCGGCGGTGATTCCGATCTCCGGATGCGTGGCTTGTATGCGCCGGTTCTCACGAAACGCGCGCCACGCTTGCGTATTGCTCTGACCGGAAATTCCCATGAGAGTCACCGGCTCGGCCACGAATGCCGCACGGATGTTGCGGCCGGCGCGCAGCAGGAACTCGTAATCGCATGCGATCGGGTACGATTCATCGAAATTCCCATAGCGCGCGAAGAGATCGCGGCGGTGCAAAGAGGCCGGATGCGCGATGTGCTGATAGCGCTTCATACGCCCCCAGTCCCATCGCGTCCCTACGATGCGGCGGGCGCGTCCGTCGTCATCAACCAGAATCGCCTGCCCGGAGACGTAATTCGTCGCCGGTTCGCGCGCCGCTTCGAGTAGAGTTGCGATGGAATTCCGATTCGCAAACCGATCGTCCGCGCCCAGGAAACAAATCCATTCTCCCGTCGCGTGCGCGAGCGCCATGTTCCAGGCATGAGGTACGCCCCGATCCAATTGCGATTGCCAGTATGTGAGCCGCGCGCAATTCGCTTCGAGAATTTCCCGCGAGCCATCGGTGGAGCCACCGTCGCAGACGACTATCTCCAAAGGCTGCGCGGTCTGCTCGAAAATGCTGTCGAGGCAGCTCTGGAGCGTCGTCGCACGATTGAAGACCGCGATAATGATCGACAGCGACGGCATGTGGTTCTATTGCAACGCGACTTGCGGAGGTGATTGCGAGACTGCGCCGCGATCGCGCCGGTTCGTGCGCAAGCTGAGGTGCGCTGCGGCGAGCACCTGATCGACGGTGATCTGCTTCATGCAGCGATTGTCGTAAGGACAGATGTCGAGCAGGCAGGTGTGGCACTCCACGGAGCCCTCGAGCACAACGTGCTCGCTGCCGTGAGGATACCAGCGGCGCCGTTGATTTCGCTGGGAGAAGATCGCGACGCATCGGGTGCCGGCTGCGGCCGCAAGATGCTGCGGACCTGAGTCGACGCATATCAACAACTCGCATTGGTGCAGCAGCGCATAGGACTGCCGCAGCGACAATTTTCCCGCCAGGTTTGTCGCTCGACTGCCGGACCGCGCCGCGATCTCATCGCACAGGGAATGGTCGTCGGCGCCTCCTATCAGAAGGATTCTCGCGCCATCCGCCATTAGGCTCTCACACACGGCTGCGAATCGATCGCTCGGCCATAAGTTGCATGATCTGCGCGCGCCCGGAGCGATCGCAATGCAAGGTCGGCCGTCGACCGGCAGATCGCGCACGAAGCACCGAATCGAGGTGTCCTGCGATTCGTCCACGAGCGGTGGAAAGTTCGTTGCATCATCTTCAATGCCGCAGGAGTGCAGCACCGACAACCTTTCGACCTCATCAGGAAAGGACCTCACTTCGGCTTCGGCCTTCGCGGCGAAGCCGATATGCTCGAGGCGCCATCCGAACGCCCATCGCGCGCCAACGAGCCGCGCCAGCAACATGTCGCGAATCATCCGGGTGAACTTCGCGCGATCGAGGGTCAGATCGAGCCACGCATCGAACTTTCGTGCGCGCAGTCGCCGTCCGAATGCGAGCCGATCGGTGAAGGTTCCGACTTCATCGAGGTCATAGGTAATCACTTCATCGACCCATTCTGCGCCGGCCAGCAGCTCCTCGGCGTGGCGCGCGCGGCTATATTTCCCCGGCGTAGTGAGCAGAGTCAGGTGAGCATCAGGATAGGCGCGGCGGATAGCCAACATCGCGGGCATCGCGCATACCAGGTCGCCGATCGCGCCGATTCGATATACGCATACACGCGCAGTGCGAAGTGGCCGTCGCCTCGGCCACAGCGCTATCCGCAACGCGGCGATGCACACGTTGCCGAGGTATCTGGTGATCGCCGCGCAATAGACCAAAGCCCATATGATGATTCCGGATCGGTTCACGTCGGAGTCAGGCAGATTTGCGGTGATCGGGATCCATCGCCGCGGCATCCTTGGTTGAAGTCGCGAAGATGCTGTCGGCGAGCGTATGCAGCGAGGGAAGGCGACGACTCAGCGCGCGCATTCTTTCGGACAACCTCACGATCTGACGAGCGTGAAACGGCAGAAGATCCAGATCGCTGGTCTGCGGATTGAGCGTCAGGTAGCCGTCGACCGAAAGGGCCGTCGGACCGACTAGATCGCGGAACGTGGCCGCGACGGCGGAGGGTTTCCAGTAGCGCACTTCGAACCCGCGGGGGTCGCGGAATCCTCGGCGCGCCTGCTGCAGGAGCGAGAGCACTCCGTATCTCGCGGCCATCTGGATGAGCACCGTTCCGCTCGGCGCCACGACTCTTGCCGCTTCTGCGATCGCGCGTTTCGCGTCATCAGGGGAAAAGTGTTGCAACACGCCGTAGGAATAAACGACGTCGAAGCGCCCGTCGCGAAATGGAATGTAGCGCGCGTCGCCCACGACGAAGCGCGCCTCGACGCCGAGTTGCCGCGCGATTCGCCGCGCCGGCAGGATCGACTCCAGGCCGGGATCCATCCCCACCGGCCGGTATCCTTTGTATGCGGCGGCGATGGACCAGCGCCCCCAGTTGCATCCGAGGTCGAGGAGATCCCTCGCGCCCTCGCGCGCGGGCGGCAGGCGCAACTCGGGAATCGGATAGCGCGGGAGTTTTCCGGCGAGGCGGCCGTAGAGGTTGCCGTTGCTGCCGACGATCGCGGCTTGTACATACGGATCGACTGCACCATTGCGCAATTCGCGCACCACATCCGTAGAGTCGCGCGCAGCGAGCGAGCGGCGAGTTACCTCGGGTGCTGTCTGCGGGACATCGTCAAGCAACATGATCGGAATGCCTTCGATAATGGGGTAGCGATGAAGTTGCGCGCAAACCAGATGGTCACGGTCGCGGCGCAGATCGCTCTTGTCGCGAGGACATACCAGCTCGCGCTCGCACCAGGAGTCGAATTCCTGATCGCTATACAGCGCCATGGCCATGAACCTTCCCGTTGATCGCAAGCGGAGATTTGATCGCCACGCATTGTCCGGTGGTCAGGTACACCGGTCTCGCCGCAGCCTTGGCGAAGTATTCGTCGACCGCGGCCTTCGCACCCCCGCAGGTGCGAAAACCATAGTCGTCGTAAACGATCACGCCGCCCGG
>JBGPMZ010000112.1:0-7344 GCA_041487255.1 Binataceae bacterium (SeqCode)
ACGCGCCGAAGGAGGCGACATGAAGTTATACGGAAGCTCAAGGTCACGCGCCGCTCGATCTTTGTGGGCACTCGAAGAAGTGGGTGCAAAGTACGAACACGATCCGATGCCGAACACCCAAGCCAAGAATCCCGACCATCTTAAGCGCAATCCCAATGGGCACATCCCCGTACTCGAGGACGACGGCCACTACATCTGGGAATCGATGGCGATCAACCTCTACCTGGCCGAGAAATACGGCAAGAACGGGCTGTGGCCCTCCGATGCATTCGGCCATGCCGCCGCCTATCAGTGGAGCCTGTGGGGGATGACCGAATGCGAGCCACATCTGCTGACGTTGCTGGTCAATCGTGTGCTCGCGCCCGCCGATCAGCGCGATGAGAAGGCGGCGCAGAAGGCGAGCGACGCGCTCAAGGCTCCGCTTAAGGTCCTCGACGATGCGCTCCAGGGCCGCGAGTATCTGCTCGGCAGTACTTTCACGATCGCGGATCTCAATGCGGCCTCGGTGCTGTCATGGGCGGCGATGATGCGGCTGGATATGTCGGCGACGCCGACTGCGGCGGCATGGCTGCAGAAGTGTCTCGGCCGTGAGGCGAACGCGAAAGTCAGAACGATGAAATGATCACACGGCATCGCCGTGTGATCATCCTGAGCGTTGCGCGAAGGATCTGGCAGGGCGGTTTATTCGCGAAGATGGCTCGCTAGCGCCCGGTCGTTCCGGGCGAGTGGCGACGCGAACCCATCCCAAGGCGAAGGATCTCGTAAGGCACGATTCGAAGAAGGCAGGGATCGGAAACTTTCGGTCCCTGCTTTTTTCAGCCGATCAAGGTGACGGCGTCACCAGTTCCATGAACCATGAGCCGACGGTCGAGGGACTCTCAACCACGCTCGCTTCCGTTACCGGAGGAGTAGGCGGCGGATTCGCCGAGCCCGCATAATCCGCCGACGCGCCGGGTGTGGTATCGCGCACGTCAACGTCGCCGGCCCACGAATCACCTTCCTTGCCCGAGGCTTCCTCGATCCGAGCCACTCGCACCTTCGCGATCCCACGATGATCGATTCCAAGTTCATGCGCGGCGGCGCCCGAGAGGTCGATGCCGCGTCCCTTCACGAAGGGACCGTGATCGTTGATTCTTACCACCACCGATTTGCCGGTCTTGAGATTGGTGACGCGCGCGTACGAACCAATCGGCAACGTGCGCGAGGCCGCCGTCATCGCCTCCTGATTGTAAATTTCTCCGTCGCTGGTACGCCGCCCCTGGAATTCCGGTCCGTAGTACGAAGCGGTGGTCACTTTTGCAGGGCCTATCTGGTGGGGCGCCTCGACGACCGGCGGCGCTGGGGCGGGCTGGACCGGCGGCGGCAGCGGCGCCTGCGTGCTGCATCCGTAGATGATGACGCTGAGCGACGCGGCGAGCGCGAGGCGAACTATCGAAGTGGCGGTTGAGCTGCGAATGCGATCTGGTTGCGGCATCGGCGATAACTCTCTTCAAGGGGTGCACCGGACGGCCGACCCGTCGGTACCTTCCCGCATCGAAGCTACGGATGCGGCGGGAGTGGTGCAACGATCAAATCTTGCCGTATCGTGGACCGTGATCGTTCGGTTTCTAACCTCGCGCCAAGCCTGTAAAAACTAGGGACTGATGTTGATTGGGTGGTATAGCGGATGGCGATAGCTGATCGCATCAAGGCGGACGGGAGCGCGCGTGCCGAGACCGCGCCGCGCGCGGCGCTCAATGGCCAGGGCCTCACCAAGATCTACGGTGGCCGCGCCGTGGTCGACGGCGTTTCGGTCACCGTCAATCGTGGCGAGGTGGTGGGTCTGCTCGGCCCCAACGGCGCGGGCAAGACCACCACCTTCTATATGCTGGTCGGCCTGCTCAAGCCGGACCGCGGCGTCGTCATGCTCGGCGACGACGACATCACGATGCTGCCGCTCTACAAGCGCGCGCGCCGCGGCATCAGCTACCTTCCGCAGGAGCCCTCGGTATTCAGGAAGCTGACCGTCGAGCAAAACCTGCTCGCGGTGCTCGAGACGCTGCCGCTCAACGAGGAAGAACGCCAGGCGCGCTTGCAGTCGCTACTCGACGAACTCGGCATCGCGAGGCTGGCGAAGTCGAAGGCCGGCGTGCTTTCGGGCGGCGAGCGGCGCAAGGTCGAAATCACGCGCGCGCTGGTGCTCGATCCGTTGTTCCTATGCCTCGATGAGCCGTTTGCCGGCATCGATCCGATCACGGTGGTCGAGATTCAGCGCATCATCGCGTACCTCAAGGAGCGTGGCATCGGCGTGCTGATGTCGGATCACAACGTGTCGGCGACGCTCTCAATCATCGATCGCGCCTACATCGTGTCGGCGGGCAAGATGCTGTTCGAAGGAACTCCGAATGAGATTGTCGGCAGCGAAGCGGTGCGCCAGGTCTTCCTTGGCGAGCGCTTCAAGCTGCCGACCTAGTCACGGGCCGTACGGGGAGCCGTAGGTCGGCGGCGGGGTCGAAGGGTAGTTGTAGGGCGAACCATATGGAGATGAATACGGCGAACCATAGGGACTGCCTAATCCGCCACCGCCAAAGCTGAATCCCGAGCCTCCGCCACCGAACCCGCCCCCAAACATCAGCAGCGGAAGCATCAGCCCGAGTCCTGGCGACATCATCGAGCCCTGATTCATGTATTGCTGCTGATCCGCAGTCTGCTGATTCTCGTATTTCTTGAGGTCGGGGTTGAGTTCAGGATCGTTGTCCGCCGTGGCGGCATTTGGATTGCTCACCGGCCCAGCCAGGCCGGGCTCGATCTTGATGCGGTTGTCGACCTGCGCGCCCGAGTCGTTGAGCCATCGGCGCGTTTTGTCAACCGCGTCTGCTTTCCCAAACGGCGTCGCGACGAAGCCATAGAGGATCGCCTGGCGCGGGCCGCCACTGGAGGCGAGGACGCGAGCCCCCACCAGCGGTAGCTGATGGCCATGAAGGTAGTTGGTGAGCGCCGTGCTTTGCGGGTTATCGACGGGGACGTTGCCGGCGAAATGCGCGTCGGGTTGCGATACTGTCGGCGAGGCCACTCCGACGGGCGCCGGGCTACGGTTCTGTGCCGCAACCTGGGTTGACGGAGGCGCGCAGGAGGCAAGGGAGATGAGTCCCAAGGCCAGCCAGATGCCCACGATATTTCGAGCACTCCGGCGTTTCACAATTTGATTGTATGTCGGCCCCCGAAGTCTCGCAATTGCGATTTCGCTAGCCCGGCGCGTAGCCGACCTGGCGTAGGAAATCGAGCACCAGTTGATTAAAAACCGGAGCATTCTCGAAATACACGGAATGACCCGCGCCGGGAACCATCGCGAGCCGCGCGTTCGGCAGCGCCTTGACGAGGAGGCGAATCATCTCGGGCACGATGAGCGCATCGTCCTCGCCTTCTAAACATAGAATCGGCATCTTGAGGCGCTCGCGCACCTTCGCGAGGTCATAGCGGCGGCTGCCCAGCCGTTTCATCGCGTCCTCGGGCGGCCGCGCGCCGAGGATCAGCAGCGAGTCGTACAGATACGCCATCTCGCGACTGCGCACGAAGTAGTCCTTCGCATATGTCGGCAATGATCCAATGGTCACCGCCTCGAGCGGCCCACGCGCGCCGCTGCGCACCTTATCCATCATTGCGTCCATCTCGGGGGTGAAGATGCCGCCCGGCGTGTCGGCCATCACCATCGCGGCGACCCGCTCCGGATGCTCGATGGCGTAGCCGACAATCGTCCATCCGCCCATCGATTGCCCGATCAGCACCGCCTTGTCGATTTTCAGATGATCGAGCAGCGCGCCGAGGTCGCTCGGATGCGCATCGCAAAACGTGCCGTCCGGGTCGGGCGAGAGGCCGAAGCTACGCTGGTCTACCGTGATGCAATCGAACCATCGCATGAAGTACGGCATCTGCTGCCACCACGATAGATGATTCCCGCCCAGTCCATGCAGGAAGACGACCGTGGGTCCGCTGCCCGCGCGCTCGTAGTAGAGCTGGAACTTGCCGATGGGGACGCGGCCTGGAACGAGTCGAGCTTCGGTGCGAGTGTCCATCGCGGATGCCTCGACGCGGAATCTAGCATCGTGTCGAGCGATGCACCAAAGCGCCGCGCGCATGAAAATCTCCGGTCGCAAATTTCCGCGAGCGTCCTATAATCCGCCCCATGGCACCCAGAACCGTGATGATAGAGTCCGCGATCAACGGCAACGCGATGCGCGAACTGAACCCGCACATCCCATACTCGCCCGAGGAGATCGCCAACGACGCGATCGCGACTTCGCGCGCCGGCGCCGCGCTCATCCATTTTCACGTGCGCGATCCGCAGACCGGCAAATGGGTGCAGGATGTCCCATACTATGCCGAGGTCTATAAGCGCGTGCGCGCGGTGTGCAATCCGCTGCTGTGGCCGACGTTTCCCTTCGACGGCACCCCGGCCGAGCGCTTCAGCCACTTTGTGGCGTTGTCGAAGGATCCCGCCACCAAGCCTGACTTGGGTGCGGGCGATATGGGTTCGGTGAACCTCGCCACCTACGATCGCCGCGCCAAGAAACTTCGCGGCGAAAAATTCGTATATCAGAACAGCTACGCGACCTGCCGATACTTCCTCGAGACTTCGAGGGAGCTTGGCCTGCGACCGACGTTGCAGATCTTCGAACCTGGATTCCTCCGCGCGGCATTGGTGTTCCTCGATCAGGGACTGTTGACCGAGCCGCTGATTCTCAAGTTCTACCTCGGCGGCGAGGAGCAGAACTTCGGCCTTCCGCCGACCATCAAGAGCCTCGAAGCGTACCTCGAAATGATCAAAGGCGTGCGATGCAACTGGTTCGCCGCGACTCTCGGCGGCGACAATCTGCCGCTGGTGCCGGCAATCGTGAGCCTCGGCGGCCACGTGCGCATCGGCCTCGAGGACTACCAGTACGCGCGCGACGGCCAGCTATCGAATCCGCAGATCGTCGAGCGCGCGGCGGCGACGATCCGCGCGATGGGCCATGAAGTGGCGACCGTCGCACAATCGCGGCAGATGCTAGAGGTGTAGCGCCACGCACTCCTCTGCATGGTCCCTTCTCTCGCTCTTCTTTGCGAGAGAAGGTGGGCGGCGCGGTTCTCGCCATGGCTGCCATGCGAGAATCGTGACGGCCGGATGAGAGCCGCGCGCGCCTCGCGCGCGGTGGTGGAGCGCCACGGACTCCCGCGGTGGCGGCGGAGCGGTTCCTGATCGCCATAGCGTCTGACAAAGCAGACTTGAACCATCGCAAAATTTCGCGCGCGTCATATAATCCGCCCATGGCAGAAGCTATCGACCTTACCGTCGAATACGGCGATGTTCGCGACGAGGAGCAACTCGACTGGCCCAAACTCACCACCTACCTCCGCCAGCATGAGCTTCCCGGCGCCGATGCGCCGCTGGAGGTGAAACAGTTTCGCGGGGGATCCTCGAACCTCACCTACCTGCTCCGCTTCGGCGATCGCGAATGGGTGGTGCGCCGGCCGCCATTCGGCCCGCTACCCGTAGGCGGTCACGACATGGCGCGCGAGTTTCGCGTGCTCTCGCGGATTTGGGTGGCCTTCAAACCGGCGCCGCGCGCGATGCTCTTTTGCGACGACACCTCGATCATCGGCGCGCCGTTTTTCGTGATGGAGCGGCGCGAGGGAATCGTGTTCAAGAATCGCCAGCCGGTCCCCGCCGAGCTGGGCGATGATCCCGCGACCTTCAAGAATATCTCGGAAGGCTTCATCGATACGCTGGCCGACCTGCACGCGGTTGAGTACGAGAAGATTGGGCTGGGCGGCCTCGGCAAGCCCGAGGGATTCGTCAAGCGCCAGATCAGCGGATGGATGCAACGGTGGGAGAAGGCCAAGACTGACGACGTTCCGCTGATGGACCAGCTCGGCGCATGGTACCTCGCCCACGCGCCGGCCGAGCAGGCGCCGACTATCCTTCACAACGATTTCTATCTTCACAACCTCATGCTCGATGCGAAAAATCCGCGGCAGGTAACCGGCGTGTTCGATTGGGAGATGTCGACGCTCGGCGATCCGATGATCGACTTGGGTATCGCGCTGGGTTACTGGCGCGAACGCACCGATGTCGAGATCGTCAAGCTCGCGGAAATCGAGCCGCATACGTTCAAGAACGGATTTCTGTCTCGCGCTGAAATGCTTCAACGCTATGCGAAGCGCACCGGCCGCGACGTCAGCAGCTTCCCGTTCTATCTGTCGTGGGCGCTGTGGAAGAACGCGACGGTGGTGCAGCAGATCTACGTGCGTTACGTGCGCGGTCAGACTACCGATCCGCGTTTTGCGACGTTCGCGCCGCATCCGCCGGCCCTCGCGCAGGCCGCCGCGCGTTACGCCGCGCAACTCGGCTTCAGGAATTAAGATGAAGGACGAGACCATCGCGGTCGTCGCGGGACGCGATCCCAAGGCGCACTACGGCGCGGTCAACACTCCCGTCTATCGCACCTCGACCATCCTGTTCGAGACCTTCGAGGATTTCGCCGCCGGCCTGCACGATCCGGCGAATCGCAAATTCATGTACGGGCGCATCGGCACGCCGACCTCGGCCTCGCTCGAAGATGCGGTCTCGTTACTCGAGGGCGGCGCGCATTGCCGGCTGGCGCCTTCAGGCCTCGCGGCGATAACCACCGCGCTGCTCGCGTTTCTATCGGCCGGCGATCACCTGCTGATGACGATTGGCGCGTATCATCCGACACACAACTTCTGCAATTCGATTCTGAAGCAGTTCGGCGTGGAGACGACTTACTACGATCCGCTCATCGGCGCGGATATCGAAAAACTCATTCGTGCGAGGACCAAGGTGGTATTCGTCGAGTCGCCCAGCACCGGACTCTTCGAGGTGCAGGATATTCCGGCGATCGCGCAGGTGGCGCATGCACGCGGCGCGCTCGTGATGATGGACAACACCTGGGCGTCGCCGCTCTACTTCAAGCCGTTCACGCATGGCGTCGACGTTTCGATCCAGGCCGCGACCAAGTACATCGTCGGTCATTCGGACGCGATGCTCGGAACCATCACGTGCACCGAGGCGGCGTGGGAGCCGGTGAAAAATGCGCATCGCCACCTCGGCCAGATGGCGGGTCCCGATGACATCTATTTGGCGCTGCGCGGATTGCGCACGCTCGCCGCCCGTCTGCCGGTGCATCATCGCAACGGCCTCGCGCTCGCGCGCTACATCGCGGCGCAGCCGGAGGTTGAGCACGTTTATCATCCCGCTTTGGAAAGCGATCCCTGCCACGTGCTATGGAGGCGCGACTTTCTTGGAGCGTCGGGCTTGTTCTCCTTCCGTCTGAAGCCTTGGGTGACGCGCGCGGCGCTCGCCGCGAT
>JBGPMZ010000113.1:0-7342 GCA_041487255.1 Binataceae bacterium (SeqCode)
AGTGCGCTCCCGCCCCAATTCATTCCGTATACCGGCAACAGCTACCCGCTCAATGCATCGTATGCGTCGTCAGTGGCGCTACCCAGCGGAGTTGCTACGCCGACAGCATCCTGCCCCAATTGTCAGGGTCTCGATTTCGCCGACCAGGGCGGCGACAACGAAACCCTGCTAACCGGGATCATCGCGGCGAACGTGCCGGGCTTCTATGTCTTCTCGGCCCCGTGGGAGACCACCAGCGCGCTGCTGGCAAATATCAACCAGCTTGAAGGTTACAATCTGACTCTTCCGGCGAGCTACGCGGGCCCCAACTTTATCTATGCGATCTCGATCACGCCGTCGGGAAGCGCCAGCCTGGTTACCTTCAACAGCAAGCTGAAGCCGCCATCCACTTACCCCGCGCTGCCCAAGCCGGTGCCGGTCAGCGCTGGATGCACGGCGCAGCCGCCTTTCGCCCCTATCAAAGTGACGATCGGGACCGACGGCGCCATGAAGCCGGATGGAATCAACAGCAACGAAACCTTGTACATCATTCGGCACGCAGACGCCCATCCGCTGCCTTTTTGGACCGACGGCAACTATGTCTGTGCGGGGCAATGGCGCGCGCTCGATCTTCCGAAGGCGCTGCGCGGCAAAATCAGCCCGCAGCAAGTCTATTCGAGTGATCCCGCCCAGATTTCCCCGGGCACCCAGAACTCATGGTCGGGAGTTGCGCCCTCATTGACCGCCGAACCATACGCCATCGCCAATAACTTGCCCTATGGTCTGGCCGCGAGCTTTCCTGCGAGCTCGGCCCTGTCGACTAGTAATTTTTTCTTCAACGGCGGCCAATTCTCCAATCAAACCGTGCTGCTGGCATGGTCGTACCAATTCATCCAACCGACGGTAAATGCGCTGCTCGCGAGCTATTTCCCCGGCGGCGTTGTCCCCACACCGGCGCCCGCCTGGCCCGGAAACGACTACGACTCCATCTGGACGGTGACGCTTGACGGCGTCGGCAACCTGACGGTGGACAACGCGAAGTGCGAAGGCATCGACTCCGCGACGCTGCCGGCCACCTGTCCTCAATTCTGACCGTCGCTACGGCGGCGGCCGCGCCAATCGCCGGCCGTATCGCTGCGGGTCGTTCCCGCGAACGACCCCTACGAGGATCGGCGCCGCGCAGAGCTTGATTCAGCCTTCGGTACGCAACGCAACCTGCAATGCGTCGAGGGCCGCGTCGCATCGAAACAGCGTGGTAATCGTACCGCCATGCTGTGCTAGGATTGGGGCGAAAGAAGGCCCCTCATGTTTCGAAGCATTCTGCGCATGCAATTGCTCTCGCCCGCACGGATCGGCGGGATGGTCACCCATCTGCCGAAATTCGCGCGCGTGTTCTATCGCCTGATGAAGGACGAGCGGGTTTCCATTTTCGCGAAAGCCGCTCCGTTCTTGATTCTACTGATGATGTTCACGCCGCCCGCCATCGAGCTCGACTTTATCCCCGTTATCGGCGAGGTCGATTGGATGCTCGCCGGGTACATCGCACTGAAGCTGTTCGTGTGGCTATGCCCCGCCGACGTGGTGCGCGATCACGTCGCACAGATCGCGCGCGGTCAGTAAGCGGAAATGCGACCGCGGATAATCCTGGTCGGCGTCGCCGCCCTCATCATCGTCACGCTGATCGTTCTGGGCGTGGCCGATACCTTCGTGATCGACTTTCTGTGGTTCGGTTCGCTGGGATATCGCGAGGTCTTCGATCGCATCGTTGGCGCGCAAGTCGCGATTTTCGCCGCGGTGTGGTTCGTTGCGTTTCTCGCGATTGCGGCCAGCGGCTTCGCGGCGATTGGTCCGGCGCGCGAGCGCGAGCGGCTGCGGGTGGTCCGGCGCCCCGACGAAATGACCGAAGTCAATCTGCCCGAGTTGATCCGCGCCTTCAGCGATCGGATTCCATGGCGCGTGATGGTGCTGCTGGGCGCGGCCGTGCTCGCGATCTTCCCCGCCAACGGCGAGGCGAGCGGATGGGACGTCTATCTGAAGGCGCTTTACGGGGTGCCGTTTCACATCAGCGATCATTCTTTTGGGCAGGACGTGGGATTCTATGTCTTCACACTGCCGCTGCTGGAGACTCTCCGCGACCTGTTTCTAGTGGTCCTGTTTCTTGCCGCCGCGGTTGGGGTGGGGATTCACTGGATGCGCGGGTCGCTGGATTTTCGCGAATCGCCGCCGCGCATCAGCCCGTCGGCGGCGGCGCAGATTTCCGCGCTACTGGGATTGTTTTTCCTCCAACGCGCATACAGCTACTGGCTGTCGCGCTATGGGCTCCTCTACCACACCAACGGCGTGGTGTACGGGATTCGCTACGTCGATCACGTGCTATGGCAGCCCGGATTGTGGGTGCTGGTGGCGCTCTCCATCGTCGCCGCGATGTTGTGCTTTACGAATATCGCGCGCCATGGCGTGCGGCTGCCCGTGATCGCGTTTGTGATGGTGTTCGGCCCGTCGCTGTTGATGAGCTTCATCGAGCCGGTGATCGAACGCCTGTGGGTCAAGCCGGATGAGCTGCGGATAGAGAAACCCTACATCAGCACGAATATCGAAATGACGCGCACGGCGTACAAACTGAACAACGTCGACGTCAAGCCATTCGCGGGAAAGGGGACGCTGACGCGCGCGTCGATTCAGACCGACGCGCCGACGCTGGGCAACATCCGGCTGTGGGACCCGCGCCCGCTCATCGACACCTACAAGCAGTTGCAGGAAATCCGCCTCTACTACGATTTCATCGATGTCGATATCGATCGCTACAAGATCGGCGGGCGTTACACGCAGGTGATGCTTTCACCGCGCGAATTGAACGTCGGGTTGCTGCCGGAGAACGCGCAGACCTGGGTCAACCAGCATCTGAAGTTCACCCATGGCAGCGGGCTGGTGATGAGCCCGGTCAATGAGAAGGATTCGGAGGGCCTGCCGGTATTCTTCATCAAGAATATTCCCGCCGAATCGAGCGTTGGCTTCAAGGTGGAAAATCCGGCCATATATTTTGGCGAGGAGCCGGACAACTACGCCGTGGTGGATTCAGCGACCCCGGAATTCGATTATCCCAAGGGCGCCGACAACGTGTTCTCCTTTTATAAGGGAGCGGGCGGGATTCCGATTAGCGGGCTCTGGCGGCGCGCGCTATTCAGCTACTTCTTCAAGGACATCAATCTTCTCGTAACGGAGAATATCGTCAACCACAGCAAGATCATGATCCGGCGCAACATCCTGACCCGGCTCTCCTACCTGGCGCCGTTTCTGAGGCTTGATAGCGATCCCTACACGGTGCTCATCGATGGGCGCTTGATGTGGATCGTCGATGCGTACACCACCAGCGATCGCTACCCGTATTCGCAGGACATCGACGGACTCAACTACATTCGCAATTCGGTCAAGGCCGTGATCGATACCTACGACGGTAGCACCACGCTTTACGTCGCGGATGCCGAAGATCCGGTGATTCAGACCTGGCAGAAGATTTTTCCCGCCATGTTCAAGCCGATGAGCGCGATGTCGCACGAACTCCGCGATCACATCCGCTATCCGGAATATTTTTTCCAGGTGCAGGCCGGAATTTATCGCACTTACCACATGACCGATCCGCAGGTGTTCTATAACCGCGAAGATCAATGGGATGTCGCCAAGGAAAACTACGCCGGCATGACCGGCCCGATGCAGCCCTACTACATCATCATGCGGCTGCCGGGCGAGCCCCACGAGGAATACATGCTGATGCTTCCGATGGTGCCGAAGGGGCGCGACAACATGATCGCGTGGATGGCGGCGCGCTGCGACGGCAGCGACTACGGGCATCTGTTCGAGTATGCGTTTTCGAAGGACAGCCTGTTCTACGGGCCGTACCAGATACAGGCGCGCATCAATCAGAGTCCGGAGATTTCGCGCCAGCTATCGTTGTGGAACCAGATGGGCTCCAAGGTAATCCTCGGAAATCTGATCGTCATCCCGGTGCAGGATTCGCTGCTCTACGTCGAGCCGCTCTACATCCGCGCGGAGAATGGACAATTTCCTGAGTTGCAGCGCGTCATTGCGTCCTACGGCGATCAGGTTGTGATGGGTGAAACGTTGCCGGCAACCTTGGCGTCGTTGTTCACTGGACGTGAAACCGCCGCGCCTCCAATCGCGGCCGAGGTCAAATCACAGGCGCCGACTCCAGGAGGTCCCGCACCTCCCGCGCAAGCATTTTCCTCATCAGCGGCGGCGAATCATTACAATCGCGCACTCAAAGCACTGAGCGCCGGCAACTGGACCGAGTTCGGAACCGAAATGCAGCAACTTGGGCAGGATTTGGGTCAAAGTCCCGCGGGAGACGCCTCGCACTAGGCTTCAGATGGGTGAAGGTTCGGGCGATAGGATTAGGATCCTCATCGCGGACGACCACCGGATGGTTCGCGAGTTGCTAAGGTCGGCGCTCGCCGCGGACTGCGACATCGTCGGCGAGGCCGAGGATGGCGAAACCACGCTTGCGATCGCGCTTCGCACCAAGCCGCATGTCATTTTGCTTGACGTTCTGATGCCTGGAATCGGAGGGCTCGGCGCTGCGCATGAACTTGCGCGCAGAGTCCCCGGCTCCAAGGTCCTGGTGCTAAGCCAGTACCGTGACGAGGAATATGTCATCGAGGCTCTCGGCGAAGCGGGGGTGGCGGGGTACCTCCTCAAGACCGATGCTGCTGCGGAGATTTTGCCCGCCATTCGGGCGGTGCACGCGGGATTGCGGTATCTGAGCCCCTCGATCGCGCCGATAGTCCTCCACGAGATGAATCGGCCTTGGTCGGAGCGCCTGGCTGGCAAGAACATCCTTACCAAGCGCGAACGCGAGGTGCTGCGTCTGATTGCCGAGGGCTCAACCACCAAGGACATCGCGTCGCGTTTGAAGATCAGTCCCAAGACCGCGCAGGTTCATCGGGATCACTTAAAGCAAAAGTTGAACTTGCGCAGTACCGCCGCCATCGTGCGCTACGCCATTCAACGCAAGATGATCCGGCTCGATTAGGACATGCGCGTCCGCGATTGCGCATCATCAACGCGTACATGCGTCTGGATCGTCGTCGCGATCATTTTTGCGGCATCGCTCGCCTCAGCCCGAGTCTCAATGGCGGAACCTTCATCCCATGGGAGGAGGCAGATCGCGGTTTCGCCGACATCGAATCTTCAAGCGGGCGACTACGAATTCGCACTGACGCACGATGGACGAAAACGCACCTACCTGGTTCATGTGACTGCTCATTCCCGCGGCGCTTCGCTACCAGTCGTGTTGAATTTTCACGGAGGCGGGGGCGCAGCAGCTGGCCAACGAGACCACAGCCGGATGAACCCGATCGCCGACCGCGAGAAGTTCATCGTCGTCTATCCGAACGGAACCGGATTCTTCAGCGACCGTTTGCTCACATGGAATGCCGGCACGTGTTGCGGCTACGCGATGAAGCATAACGTCAATGACGTCGCCTTCACGCTGGCGCTGCTCGACGACCTCGCGACGAAGACCTCCATCGATCGCCGGCGGGTCTACGCGACCGGCCATTCCAATGGTGGGATGATGGCCTATCGCATGGCTGCCGAGGCGGGCGATCAAATCGCCGCGATTGCTCCGGTGGCCGGCGGCATGGTCGTAACGGATTTTCATCCCTCGCGTCCGATGCCGATCATGCATTTCCATAGCACCGACGATCCGCGCGCGCTGTACTACGGCGGACTTGGGCCACCGTTCCCGTTCACCAACAATCGCGTGATGCATCCCAACGTTGAGACAATGCTGGCCCAATGGAGAGCATTCGACAAATGTCCTTCGAACGCCGAAGTCGCACCGGCGATTTCCGGCGCGCCGAAAGGGCCGGAGGAAGGAGTTACAGCTACCAGGTTCACCTGGGGTCCGTGCTCCGCGGGAACCGAAGTGGTGCTGTGGCGATTTACCGGGTCGGGCCATGTGTGGCCGGGCGGACGACCTGGTCTATATCCGAAACTACTCGGGCGCGGTACCGCGCTGATCGATGCGAACCAGCAGATGTGGCGCTTCTTCAGTAAGTTCTCGCTGCCGGACAGATCACAGCCGATGCGATAAATCGCGTTGCTCCCCGACTTCCGAGAGTGCTTGCAGGAATTTGCCGGACCGGGTGCGCGCAACCTGGTCTACGCGCTCGAAGACAATCGTAACCCGAGTATTGAGAATGGCTTCGAACTCCTTCTGAATGCCCGACCGCGACGCGCTATCCAGAGCGGCGTGGGCGACGTAGCAGAGGCAGAAAACGTCGGGTGCCCGCTGAACCAGTTGGAATTGCTGTATCTGTCTAATCGCTTGCACCGTAGCCGCGAGCAGGGCGGTGGAATACACGCGACCGTCGGAAGTGCGAAAGAGACTGATCTTACGCCCAACGATCCCGCCCAAGAGCGGTAGTGTACGACCGCATCGGCAATCGCCCGCCGCCGCGACGGCGTAGTCGCCCAGATCGTAGCGCACCAATGGCATCAGATAATTCTCCAGAGTCGTAATCAGCACTCGACCCATCTCGCCAGGCGCGGCGTGGCGGCCTGCTTCGTCGACGAGTTCGACCAGCACATGCTCCGCGTTGATGTGATAGCTACCCTGTGGGCACTGCCACGCGATAAATCCCTCGGTGGTGCCGTAGTTGTCAGCGATCTCTGCTCCGAGGATCCGCCGGGCACGCTGTCGAAGGGTATCATCGACGGTCTCGGAGACCGTGAAAACGCATCGCAGCGACGGGAGCTTTTGGTTGGTTTCCTCCAGTATCCGAAGCATCCCGTCAAGGTTCGAGGGAAACGTGTAGAGGTAAAATGGGTCGACCGCGACTATTCGATCGACCTGCGCGGCAAGGTCGTTGGTCAGGGCCATGAAGCCTGGCAGGATACGATGCCTGACTCGATCCGAATCCTGATAACGATGTCTCACTTGAAGGAAAATCGTGCGCCGCAAAGGATTCCATCCGTGCGCCCGCAGATAACGTATCCGCGCGGCATAGCGGCCGCGCACGCGCGAACGGTCGAAGAGAAACTCGGCCTCGATGCCGGTCGAACCCGACGATGCGCCCCATAAAAAGCGCCGATTCGAGGGATACATCGAGCGCACCGACGCGTTGAGCGCGCCGATGTCGGTGCGTTCGAGTATTGGCAGGCGCGCGAAGTCTGCCGGCCTGGGAGAGCCGCCGAAGCGGACAGCATAGAAGGGAATCTTTGCCGCCGCCTTGAGGGTGCGTCCCAAATGACGCTCCGTATATGCGCGAAGTTGTTCCGGCTTCCAATACTGCGATCGTAACAGGCAGGCATATCGCGGGGCCGCATCCAAGGCCATTCCCAG
>JBGPMZ010000114.1:0-7342 GCA_041487255.1 Binataceae bacterium (SeqCode)
GACAAATTGCCGGTGTCCGCGCGATCTCAATCGCCTCGACCCATTATTTGAGACGGAGCCGACGCGGATTGGATACCGGCACCGTACAGCATCCGATACTCCCGCGTGTTGCCGATGACGCGCTTCACGTAGTCGCGCGTCTCATGGTAGTTGATGTTCTCCACCCATTCGTCGTCGGCGCCGGGGAATTTTTCGTTCCAGGTGGACACCGCGTGCTCGCCGGCGTTGTATGCGGCGACGGCCCTAATCTGGTTGCCGTTGAACATCGCGAGCAGCTGCTTCAGGTAGGTCGTGCCGAGTTGCACATTGGTCGCGGGATCGAACAGGTCGACCGGCTGCGCGATGGCGAGGCCGTGCTCGCGCACCATCCTGCTCGCGGTCGTCGGCAGCAACTGCATCAACCCGCGCGCGTCGGACACCGAGGTCGCCTCCGGATTGAAGAAGCTTTCCTGCCGCATCAGCGACACCACCAGGTAAGGATCGAGGCCGTCCGCGTTGGCTTTCGACGCGATTAGATCCCAATACGCGCGCGGATAACGGATTTTCTCGGCGATCGGATGGCTGAGCGCGCCGCGTTTTTCCATCCTGCTGGCCGCGACGATCGCGTCGTACCAGGCACCCGCCGCTTGCAGGCCTGCGAGCACGAAGCTGCGCAGCTCGGCATCGCCTCCGATGTGATTTTCGAGTTGCTTCAACTCGCCCGCTTCGAGCTCCTTCAAACCCAGCTCCCGCAGGGCCAACACGCGATCGACGTGGAACGACGCCGATCCGGCCGGCGCGGCAAGATTCGGATCGAAGCTGGGTTCGGATGCGTTCGCGGCGGGCAGCTCCGGTAATGACGCATCGACCCGCCGCCGCGCGAGTTCGGGATAATAGTTGCTGTCGATGCTTGCGGCGCAAGTTTCATACAGCGCGCGTGCGCCCGCCCCGTCGCCGCGTTTTTGTTTGGCGCGCGCCTCCCAGTAGGTAAACATATCCCGCGCGCCGGGTTGTGGCGCAGGACGCGCGCGCATCGCGGCAAAGCTGTTCCCGGCCTCCGCGTAGCGATGCGACATGTAGTAGGTCCACGGCAAACGGAACCGCGCGTCATCAGCGGGTTGGGTGGAGGGATATCGCGCGATTAGTTTCCCATATTGCGCGCGCGCCAGATCGTACTTGTGATCCTCTTCGTAGACGCGTCCGATGCGGAGCATTGCGCCCGGTGCATATTGGCTTTCTGGAAATCGCGCGATCAGCTTGCCGAGTGTGGCGCGCGCGCGATCGCGATCATCGCGATGCCAGTAAATCAGCGCGAGCGCTTCCAGCGCCGCCGGCGCCGAGGGGCCGGTGGGCGCGAGCCGCAGATACTGCGCATACGCGGTTTCGGCCTGCTCCGGATGCGGTTTCAACGCCAGCGCTTTCATAAATACGAATTCGGCCCGAAGCGCAGGCGGCGGCGCCATCGCCAGACCCGCGTTAATTTCATCCAGCGCGAGCGAGGGTTGTCCTTCTTTGAGAAGCAGCGCGGCCTCGTCGCGATGATGTTCGATCGAGGTGACATTGGCGACTTCCGGATCGTTCGCCAGGATCGAGTTGGCGAAACTGCGCGCCTCCGCGTCATGAATGCCGCGCGGGTAGGTCTCGCGCAACGTCATCAGCTCATGGTACGCGCCGCGTGCATCGCCCTCGGCCGCGAGCGCGCGCGCCAGAGCGAGCCGCGCCGACTGCTCGATTTTGGCATCTGCCGTTCTCGCGATTGCTCTAGAAGCCATCGCGGCGGCATCGCGCGCGCGGGTGAGGCGAAGATAAACGTCGGACAGCGCGACTTCACCATCGCCTATCGTCACGCTCTCGGAATAACTACGGACTAGTTTGTCGAGAGTTAGTGCCGAGGCGGCGAGATCGCCGGAGTCGCGCTCCGCGAGGCCACGATAGTAGAGCGCGTAATCCGCCAACTGCGGATAGTGATCGGACGCATAGCCGAGCCGTTCCACCGCGGCGGCGAGATCGTGATTGGTGTAAGCGCGGTATCCTTCGAGGAACGCCTGCGACGGCGACGATGAGGTTTGCGCCGAAGAGGACACCGACGCGGCTGGACGCGATGGATTCGCCACTGACGGAGCAGCCGGGAGGTCAGGACCGGCAGCCGTAGAACCACACCCACCCACCGCCACTGCCAGAATCATCGCGACCAGATGATGCCGCTTCATGCTCACCTCTAATTGGGTTATCTGATGGCGGCCCGCATCTCAATTGGGGTGGCCCACGATCCGAAAGTCGGGATAACCTGAAGCTCGCGTCATGAAGCTCGCATCGAAACTGATTCTCGCGTCGGGATCGCCACGCCGCCGCGAATTGTTGACCCGCGCGCACATCGATTTCGAAGTGGCGCTGAGCGGCCTCGAGGAGATCCGCGAGCCGCATGAGAGCGCGCGCGACTATGCGCTCCGGATGGCGCGCGACAAAGCGCTCGCCGTGTCGTTGCGGCATCCGCATCGTTCGATCCTCGGCGCCGATACGGTGGTCGAATGCGGCGGGAAAATTCTCGAGAAGCCGAGCGATGCGCGCGACGCGGCGCGGATGCTCGGCGCCCTCTCCGGCCAGACTCATACGGTCGTGACCGCATTCGCGATCGCTTCGAATGAAAAGATCGTCGCGAGTGAAGCCGTCGTCAGCCGGGTTACTTTCCGCATGCTCGCATCGGACGAGATCGCGAAGTACATCGCGACCGGCGAACCGTTCGACAAAGCCGGCGCTTACGGCATCCAGGGGATCGGCGGAGGTTTCATCTCGCATGTCGTAGGCTCGCGCGACAACGTGATGGGACTACCAATCGACGAAGTGATCGCGGCGCTGCGGCGTCACGGTATCGCGTGATGTTCGATGCAGAAGAAATCGCGCGCCGGCTGCGCGAGGTGCGCGGTAAAATCGCCTCGGCTGCTGCTCGGTCGGAACGACCTCCTGAGGCGATTGCGCTCGTGCTCGCGAGCAAAACGCAACCCGCGGAATCGATTCGCGCGGCCTATCAGGCGGGAGCGCGCGACTTCGGGGAAAATTACGTCCAGGAGGCGGCCTCGAAGCGCGCGGAATTGCACGACCTGGGCGGCGCGACCTGGCATCTCATCGGTCATCTGCAGAGCAACAAGACCAGGCTCGCTATGGAGACCTTCGACATCATTCAAACGCTCGATTCGGTGCGCCTCGCCGATGCGATCGCGCGAGTGCGGCCCGCGCCGCCGATGCGCGTGCTCATCGAGGTGAACATGGGCGGCGAGGCGAGCAAATCCGGCGTGGCTCCTAATCAAGTCGAATCGCTCATCGACGCGGCACGAGACAGAGTTGAGGTTATCGGCCTGATGACGATCCCGCCGCCCTCGAACAGCGCGGCGGAGGCGCGCAAGCACTTCGCGGAGCTTCGCGCGCTGCGGGACCAGCTTGCCGCGAGCAGCGGGCTTGCGCTAAGCGAGCTTTCGATGGGAATGACGGAGGACTTCGAAGTGGCGATTGAAGAAGGTGCGACGATAGTGCGGGTGGGGCGCGCGGTTTTCGGCGAGCGGCCAAAATGAAGAAGCTCGGCTTTATCGGCGGGGGCAACATGGCGGAGGCGCTCGCGCGCGGACTGGTCGAGCGCAAAATTTTCAAGCCGGCCGAGCTGATCGTCTCGGATGTCGATGCGGGACGGCGGCGCAAAATCAATCGCGCGCTGAAGATCGCCGTCACCGATGACAACCTCCAGGTCGTGCGCGAGTCGCGCGCGGTGTTGCTCGCGGTCAAGCCGCAGCAAATCGACGAAGTGCTGACCGGGATGTCCGCCGCGAAAAACCTCCGCTTGCAGGATCGGCTGTTCATTTCCATCGCGGCGGGAATCACCATCGCGCGCTTGACCGGCGCACTCGGCGCGAAGGCGCGCGTGATTCGCGTGATGCCGAATGCGCCGGCGATGGTCGGCCGCGGGATGGCCGCGCTGGTGCGATCGAAGGGCGCCTCGAAAACCGATGAGGCATTCGCGCTGAAGATTTTCCTCGCGGTCGGCGACGCGGTCGCGCTCAAAGATGAATCGCTGCTCGATCCGGTCACCGCGCTCTCGGGCAGCGGCCCCGCCTACGTTTACCTTTTCGTGAAGGCGCTCGCCGATGCCGCCGCCAACGAGGGAATTCCGCGCGACCTCGCGATCCGGATGGCGCTCAAGACCGTGGAAGGCGCGGAGTACAACATGCGGATGTCGAAGCTCGCGCCCGCGGAACTGATTCGAATCGTCGCCTCGCCCGGCGGCACTACCGAGGCCGCGCTCAAACGATTCGCCGCCGCGGGCTTTTCTGATATCGTGGCCTCCGCTGTCCATGCAGCCGCGGATCGCTCGCGCGAACTGGGCCGCAACTTCTAGGAGGAGCAACGCCGTGGGGGCTTGGACAGTTTTCATAACTCAGACGCTGGGCTTCATTTCCGGCCTCCTGCAGCTTTACATGTGGGTTGTGATCATCGCGGCCGTGATGACGTGGATCGAACCGAACCCGTACAACCCGATCGTGCGTTTTCTCTACTCGGTGACCGAGCCGGTGTTCGAGTGGCTCCGCGGGCATCTGCCGGTGGTCTTTGGCGGCATCGATTTCTCGCCACTGGTCGTAATTTTCGGAATCCAGATCATACAGTCGGTTCTGTTGCCGACTCTGCGCCAGGCACTGACAGGATCGCCATTTGGCTGACGCGCCGCTTCCTCCGTGGCTCAAAACCGGCACTGATTTCATCTCGATAGAGATCGTCGCGCGTCCCGGCTCACAACGGCGCGGAGTCCTGCGCGTCGAATCGCGCGGCCTCGTGATCGGGATCGCATCGCCGGCCGAGCGAGGGAAAGCGAACGACGAATTGATTGCGACTATTGCGAAGATCGCCGATGTGACCCGCGGCGAGGTCTCCATCGTTCGCGGCGGCGCCACGCGCAACAGGTGGTGCGAATCGCGACCGCTCAGCCATTCGAGATCCGGCGGCGGTTCATGACGCTGGCCGAGGAAGCGAAGCAAAGGTGAAACCGCGCCGAGTTTCGTTGACAATGATTCATTGGGTGATTACCTACTCATTAGAGATGTTCTAGTTCTCATCCTGGCGAAACGTTTTCCTATGCCGATTTACGAGTATAAGTGCGCCAAGTGCGGCGTCGTCGAAGTGATGCGAGGCATCAAAGAGGCGCCGCTCAAGAAGTGCCCTAACTGCAAGGGCAAAGTCGAAAGGATGATCTCGTCCTCGTCGTTCGTGCTCAAAGGCAGCGGATGGTACGCGACCGACTACGCGAAAAAGCCCGCCCCAACCGCTGATACTTCGAGTGCGAGTAATGGTACCAACGGTAGCGCCACCGCGAGCGACTCTTCGAAACCGAGCACCGAGAAGAGCGCCTCGACCTCGGAAACCAAGCCCGCCGCTTCGAGTGAGAAAGCCGCCCCGGCCGCGAAACCTGTGCCGAGCACCAAGTCGGACTGAGTCGGTTTCGATAGTTCGAATGAAAACCGTGGGGTAGTTGCCTCGCCGTTTTTTTGTTTCAATGCGGTTTCCAATCCAATCATGCGCGCGATGGTAATCGACAACGGAGTTTCGCTGCGCCGCGACTATCCCGAACCCGCGATGGCGCAGGGCGAGTGCATCGTGCGCGTGCGGATGGCGGGAATCTGCGGCACTGATCTCGAACTCGCCAGGGGATACATGGGCTATCGCGGAGTGCCCGGCCATGAATTCGTCGGCGCGGTCGTCGAGACGGAAAATCCCGCGCTACGAGGACGCCGTGTCGTCGGCGAGATAAACGCGGCATGCGGCGCGTGTCACTTCTGCATCGGCGGGATGGGCCGTCATTGCCCGAATCGCACCGTCCTCGGGATCCTCGGCCGCGACGGCGCGTTCGCCGACTACCTGCGACTTCCCGAGCGCAACCTGATCCCGCTTCCCGATTCGATTCCCGATGAGTTGGCGGTCTTCGTCGAGCCCCTCGCAGCGGCCTACGAGATTTTCGAGCAGATCAAAATTCCCAGGAATCATCGCGTGCTGGTGCTCGGCGATGGACGCCTGGGCGCTCTCGTCGCGATGGTGCTGAAGGCAGACGGCTACGACCTCGTCGTCGGAGGACATCATCCGGAGAAGGCGGAATCGCTCGGGCTCATCGTCGCGCATGAGAAAGATCTGAACGATCGTTTCGAGGTGGTCGTCGATTGCACCGGCTCGAGTGCCGGATTTTCGCGCGCGCTCGAACTGGTGCGGCCACGCGGCACGCTCATTCTGAAGAGCACCGCGGCCGCATCCGCCGACCTCAACCTCGCGCCGGTGGTCATCAATGAAATCACCGTCCTGGGCTCGCGATGTGGCAGGTTCGCCCCCGCCATCGCCGCGATAACCTCAAGCAAAATCGATCCTCGCCCGCTGATCTCGGTCATCCTTCCACTCGACGACGGTCTGCGTGCTTTCGACGAGGCGGCGAAGCCATCGAACTTCAAAGTTCTGCTGAAGGTTTCGTGAGACGCACACGACGGCATTCGGATACAGGCGCGGGAACGGCGATCATCGCGGGCATCGATACGGGCGGGACTTTTACCGATCTGGTCGCCATGATCGGCGGCGAGATCGTAGTTCACAAAACCCTTTCGACGCCCGACGACCCCGCGCGCGCGGTCATCGAAGGCCTCGCGCAGATGCTGTCCGGCGCGAAGACATCGATGGTCACCTACAGCTCGACTGTCGCCACCAACGCGCTGCTCGAGTTGAAAGGCGCGCGCGTCGCGCTCTTCACCAACGCTCGCTTCGAAGATCTCATCGAGATCGGCCGGCAGAATCGTTCCGAACTGTACGCGCTCTCACCTTCACGACCCCAGCCGCTGGTCGCGCGTGCGATGCGTTTCGGCGTCGAGGAGCGCACCCTGTTCGACGGCTCAATCGCAGAGCCTCTGACGCGCGAGGAGCTCTCGCGCATCGCGTCGGTTGCTCGGCGAAGCGGCGCCGAAGCTTTTGCGGTATGCCTGCTTCATTCGTATGCGAATCCGAAGAATGAAAATGCGATCGCCGATGCGCTGAAATCGATCGGCCGACCGCTTTCGGTTTCGCATCGCATACTGGCCGAGTACCGCGAGTTCGAGCGGCTCTCGACCACCGTGGTCAACGCCTACGTCGCGCCGCGGATGGCTTCGCATCTGAAGAACCTCGAATCGCGCCTGACGGGAACGCGGCTGCGCGTGATGCAGTCCAATGGGAGTGCGATTGGTATCGACCTCGCGCAGCAGGAGCCGGTGCGCACGATTCTGTCGGGTCCGGCCGCCGGCGTCATCGGGGCCGGTGAGCTTGCCCGCGCGATCGGCGCCGATCGCTTCATCACCTTCGACATGGGCGGCAC
>JBGPMZ010000115.1:0-7330 GCA_041487255.1 Binataceae bacterium (SeqCode)
CGATGCCCATTATCGAGGTGGTCGCTTCGCCGAGGATCGCGCTCGAGCTGTCCCGCAGCCTAACCTTCGCGCCTTCGATCGCCGGCCGCTCGCCATCGGTGGCGAAGTCATTGTCAAGCACCGTCACGCGCAACGTCCTGCGATCGTTCGCGCGCACGCATTCGATGTGCATATCGCGCAGATAGATCATCGGCTCGGCGAACACTCCCTTGATGCCCACCTTCACCGGCTCGACCGTAGGGTTCGCGTTGAGCTCGACGTGTTGCGCCGCCATCCCGTGGTCCGAGGTCACCACGAACAGCGTGGTATCCAGCATCCCGCGCGCGCCGAGAAGCTCCAGCACTTTGCCGATGCGCGCATCGGTGCGATACAGCGCCTCGCGCAGCCCCTCGTGATGCGGCCCGTAGTCATGCCCCGCGCCGTCGGTCAACACGAACTCGTGCGCGACGAACTTCGGCATGTTTTCGGGCGTGCGCTCGCTGCAATGTTCGAGCAGGTTGATGAGCTGCGCCATGCCGCGGATGTCGACTACCTCCTCACGATGCATCGCGGGCTTCTCGTCGGCCATCCAGCGCGGGCTGATCTCGCTCATCATCTCGATGGTGAGATCCTTGAGGCGAATCTTGTCGCCGATGATGCGCTTCTCGAACACGTTGTGATCCGCGCCGCGACCTTGCGGCTCATGGATCGACGCGGTGATGGTGTCGTCGCCGAACACCCGCTTGAACGCCTCGTATAGCGTCTCCACCTCGGGATTGAGGAAGCGCTCGGTGTCGAACACCATCCCCTGCACCGGCACCGTCTCGCGCCGCTCGCGCTCGTGGTAGGTCGGATTGACGATGTCGTGATGCCCGCACCACGCGCCGGTAAGAATCGTCGAATGACTCGGCCAGGTGATGCTGGGGAAGTTGACGATCGAACCATGCGAGAGCATCGCGCCGGCATCGATGAGCCGCACCAAGTTCGGAATCGCCGTGCGATTAGTTTCCAGCTGATGCATCAGTTCCGAATGCGAGAGGCCGTCGAGCAGGATCATGTAGACCGCGCGCGGCCGCTCCGATGACTCGGCTTCGAACACCTCGTGCAGCGGGCGCCCGTCCTGACGCTTCAGGAAGTTGCCGTCGATTAGCGGAAATCCCATCGCATGCGCGATCGAGGGGGCGATATCAACATGACGCGCCGCCACGCGATAGGTTCCGCGCTTCACTCCCGGGCCCGAAAAAATCAGCGGCGCGCGCGATTGCACGACATCCAGCGCGCCATGCTGCCCGGGCTGGGTGCCATAGGTGTAGGCCTTCGGACTCACCATGAGGTCGGGCGCGCGCGGGCTATCGAAAAGCTGCGCGATACGTTCATACGCGAACGGATGCGTCAGGACATGTGGTTCGAGAAACGCGCGATTGGGATCATCCGGCGAATGCCCGCCCGCGTCCGATGCACCAAGCTCTTCCGCAATCGTCGAAACGGCGAACGGGTCCTGGTTCGCGATCGGATTCTCGCCGACCTGCTCGATGACGTCGAAATGAAGTTTGCCGGCATCATCGACATAGCGCTTGAAGCGGATCATGCCGCGTCCGGCCCAAACCTCGTACGCACCGTCGCGCCACGTCGCGATGAGGTCGACATGGTCGCGCGCGGGCGCCTCAGCGAGCAGCGCGGCGATGGTGCGGTCGCCGGATTCGTACTGATTGGGATCGAGTCCCTGTCCCGCCAACCGCTCGGGTCCGTATTCTCGTCGCATGTAGGTGTAAATCCGCCTTCGCAGGTTGTTGAGCGCGCCGCCACATCGTTTCGTCTCTGGTCTTTCTCGACAACCCGCAAAGAGCCATCTTGACCCACGTCACGCAGACGCGCAAAGGTTCTGGTGCCGCTTTTCCCGAATTTAACCGACCGGAAACCCGGCACTGGTGGGGACGAGGAGGATTTTCATGGCGATCAATGGTGAGACGGCTTTCGAGTCGCGCATCGGCAAGGGCACCAAGATTTCCGGCAAGTTGTTCTTCAAGGCGCCAGCGCGCATCGATGGCGAGGCCGACGGAGAAATCACCGGCGACGAAATCGTAATCGCGGCCGGCGCGGTGGTCACCGCACGGATCAGCGCCACCCGCGTCTCGATTGCGGGGACCGTGAGTGGCGAAATCGTCGCGCGCGAGCGGGTCGAGCTGCTGCCGACTGCGCGGGTCCGATGCACCATCAGCACGCCGAGCCTGATGCTGTCGGAAGGCGCCAAGTTCGACGGCGACTGCAAGATGCCTCGCGAGCGCATCGCCGCGTAGCCCGCTGAGCGGGGTCATAACGCGAACCATGATTGGTGGTCGGCGTTTTGGAACAGTCGGAATTGACGAAATAGGCCCCCCTACAACGCCAATGCAATGAATCGCACCTTTCGTACTCTTGCGAGAATAGCCATTCATCGTGCCATCGTGCTTATCGGCTAAGGCAAGGAATCTAGCCTTGGGTGAACGCGATTTGCTCCCAGGACGTCACCCGCCGCGCGCACGCATCACGGCCTGGCACAGCGCTGGAGCTATGGAGATAGTGGGTGCGGCGCCGGCTCGTGAGCGAGCATCGGTCGGATTGTTTCTACATGCGGTACGTGGCGGGCAACACGATGAGATCGGCGTCAACGATCTTATCAGTGAGCGGCCGTTGCCGCTGCAATTCCTGGGGCGTGACGAAACGATCATACCCCAACTCGATAAGCGTGTTCACCAATTTTGTTTTCGAGGTCTCGGCGGCGCGCATCGCCGCAGGATTCACCTCGATCAACAGGGCAGGCGCGGTAGCCCGTATCATTTGGCGGGCACCGAAAAGAAAGGCCAATTCGCTTCCCTCTACATCCAGCTTGATGAAGGTTCTTCCCGGCAGGCGGCGCCAATCAACCACCTCGTCCATCGGGCGCATCGCCACCTTGATAGTCCGATGGCGGGATACTGCCGAGAAACGACTAAACCGGCCCGCCGACCCGGAGGTTGCAAGCGGGATGTAGAATTCGACCTCCTCCGAATGATCGCCGCAAGCGATTTGATGCACCTCGAAGCGCGCCGGGCCCTGCGCGAGCGATCGCCCGAGAAGACCGGCCAGTCGCGGCTGGGGCTCGATCGCGATGACGAGTCCCTCGCTGCCGACCAGCCCGGATGCGACGATCGAAAAGGCCCCGTGATTCGCGCCGACGTCGATGAAGGCGTCGCCCGGTTGCAGGAAATGCCGCAGCACACGCGGCAGGCCGGCGGCCAACTCGGTCGGAATCTGCAGGAAGCGCGGGTCTTGAAGATCCAGGAACACCGTCCGCGCTCCGATTTGCAGCGGGACGATCTGGTCATCGTCGGCGAAGCGCCTGCCGAGCGCGATGATCCCGCGCAGCAGCATCTCGGCGCCGATCGGACTACGCCGCTGTGCGGCGCAATAACTGGCGAACAAACGATAGGGCCGCGGCAACTGGCGGACCAAGGCCGGATCGGACAGCCAGTCAAGCGTGGGCCGGCGATACAGCCAGGAGCCGGGACTCTCGCACAAGCCCTCGGTCAGCAGCCGAACGCCGGGGATATCAGCGATCGCTACGCGGACCCTCATTCCGAATTGCCGACCATTTGATGATGACATGGGCTGACCTTCGTTACATACTACGCGGATGCCGATGGCGGAAATCGTTTCGCGCGGAAAGGGTGATGCCGTCCATCCAAAACGCCGCGGGCCGGAATTGCTTTGCTCCGCGTCCCTCGGCGGCGGCGAAATCGAGTTTTCCATCGTGGTGCCGGCGCACAATCGTCCGCTGCGGTTGAGCCAATGCTTACAGGCAATCGCGACGCTGGCGTTTCCGGTGACGCGTTACGAGGTTATCGTGGTCGACGACGGCAGCGAGGAGAGCCTCGAGCCGGTGGTGGTCCCGTTTCTCAGTCATCTGAACATCACCTTGCTGAGGCAGCCCAACTCCGGCCCGGCCGGGGCGCGAAACACCGGCGCGGCGAAGGCCAGAGGGCGCTATGTCGTTTTCACTGACGATGACTGCCGCCCCGACCCAGGCTGGCTCGATGCTCTGGCCACGCGGCTGCAGGCGAGCCCATCGTGCGCGGCCGGTGGCAAAACGGTAAACGGACTGGCGGAAAATCCGTTCTCAAGCGCGAGCCAGATCCTGATTGAGTATCTTTATCGCCACTGGAATCGTGATGCCGACGATGCCGTCTTTATCACCTCAAACAACCTGGCGTTTCCGCGAGCGCGCTTCGTCGAGGTCCGAGGCTTCGATCCCAATTTCCCGCTGGCCGCCGCCGAAGACCGCGAACTCTGCGACCGGTGGCGATCGCAAGGCGGACGTATCGTGTTCGTGCCCGATGCGATCGTTCATCATTTCCACGCGCTGAACCTGAAGACTTTTCTGGTCCAGCACTTCAACTATGGCCGCGGCGCGCTGATATATCACGACCTCAGACGCCGGCGTGCCGAACAGCGCGCGCCGGTAAAGCCGGGACCGTTCTACCGGCATCTGCTCAAGTACGCGTTCACCCGCGCCGGGGGCTTGCGCGGTGTCGCGGTCGTAACGTTGGTCGGGCTCTCCCAGATCGTTATGCCGATGGGCTTTCTGCGCCAGTTGTATATCTCGCGCGCAGGAACTTCCGCGGTATCAGGGTCTGATAGATCGCGGGGACGAGGCCAACTCGTGGCGCCGGGGAATCCGTCTGCGCCACGGCGATGAGTGCGGCTCGCAGATTCAGCTATCAACTGAGGGTCCGGGCACTCGACGCACTCAACCACCCAGCGGTGGTGCCCTGCCGGTCCGGCGCACTCTTCCTCCTATCGAAGATTCTCAGGCCTTTTCTGCCCGAAGCATCGCTGTCGCTGTTGTGCAGGTCTCATCAGACCTTGATGTACGCCGGGCGGGGCGCCCGTTTTTCCGGTCGGCTCAACCGGACGATCGAGGGGGTCCTGAATCGCGCCTGCGTGACCGAGGGGATCGTGGAAGCGGTCGCGTCTCGTTTCGCGGAGCCGCCAGGAGTCGCTCCGGCGCTTTTGGGGGAAGCGGGCATCGTGCTCAAGGCCCCGCGATGCGAAAACGATCGCGTGGTGGAGAAGGGCGTGCTCGTGCTCAAGAATACGGAACGTCTGGATACCTTCCGGCGGTGCGTGGAGATGGCTTCCTTACTGGAACATTACACGTTGATTCTGGAGCCGAGTTGGTCGGGCTACGCCAATCCGAAGCTGCTGTCATTCTGTGTCTTCCGGGATCACCAGATCGTTGTGATGTCACCCTGCCAGGCGGATCATCAGTTTCTCGAGCGCCTGAACTCCAATCTGCAGCCCACCCCGATCGGCGCCAGCGATTGGGTCGACCCGCGGCTCTTCCGCCCGCTGGAGGGACAGCACAAGCGGTTCGACGCGGTCATGATCGCGCGATGGACGGTGGTGAAGCGCCATCACCTGCTGTTTCGCGCGCTTCATCGCATCGCCGATCCTTCCTATCGGGTCGCGCTCGTCGCCAGCAACATTGCAGGTGATACCGATCGGCCCGCAATTCTGTCGATGATCGATGAGTATCGCCTCGCCAGCCAGATAATGGTGTTCGAGGACCTCGAACCGGCCGGCGTCAATGAGATTCTGAACCAATCGAAGGTCAACCTGCTCCTGTCCCGGCAAGAGGGAAGTAACCGCTCGCTGTTCGAAGGATTCTTCGCCGGCGTTCCGGGTCTGGCGTTCGCGAATAACATCGGCATTCCGATTGACCATTTTACGCCGCGAACCGGCCGGCTGATCGCTCAGCATGACTTACCCGGCGCGTTGCTCTATTTTCGGGAGCACTGGGAGCAGTTCGATCCAAGGCCCTGGGCGCTGGCCAACATCGCGCCGGAGGTGACAACGGCGAGGTTAAATTTGGTTTTACGCCAGCTCGCGCAACAAAGGGACGAGCCTTGGACGCAGGACATCGCCTGCAAGACTAATCGTCCCGAATTGCGTTATTACCCCGACGAGAGTAACGGCCGCGGTTTTGCGACAATCGAAGATCTGGTGGCGCAATATGCCCGCCGCTCTCATAACCAACCAAGGCCGCCGAATGGCCGGTCGGACGACGCCTCGCGCGCTTGAATTCAGCGCTCTTCGGCAAGCTTCGCTCCTGGACTATCCGGCCGTGAAGCTTTTCAGCACGATCCTATTTCCGGTGTTGTCGACGATGCGAACGATCCTGCCCACCTCGTCGATTTCGATTTCCTCGGCATCGCCCATCCGCGGCTCATAGATGAAGATGCGCTCGTGTCCTTCCTTTTGACGGCAGGTCTTCTTGTGTGTCTGCGCCGTCAGCGTGCTCGGATCGATAGTGGCCACGCGGCTGGTCCATCGCATCTGACCGCGCGCCTGCGTATGCGCGATCATCAGCGCCTTGAACAGCACCAGCCCGCAATCGACCTCGCGATAGCGGCCCAGCTTGGCAGTCTCGACGGTGCGGCTGCCGACCGCGCTGACCGTGCCGCGAATGAAATCGTTGTTGGCCTCGTAAGTCGCGCTGCGTGAAAAAGGTCCGCGGCTGTAGCGCGCGGTGACACGCGCGACCATCCCGGTCTGATCGAGTGTCGCGGTGGCCTCGAAGGAGTCGGAGTTGCCTGCGAAGCGGCGGACGCCGCTAATCGTTTGGTTGGAGAAGCGATCCTCCTCGGTGGCGACGAGATCGTTGCCGCGGCGGAGTTCGTAGTGATACTCGCCGGCCGCAATCATGTGAGCGGAGCTTTGGACCTCACTGATGTGTCTCCACAGAAGACCTTTGCACAACTCGTCGCAGGATTCCTCTCTACACCGGCGCTGCGTTTTTCGTTTAATCCGTCGTCCTGAAGCTTCCTGTGTATAGACTCGCGATCACGTAGAGTATTTGTTGAAAGATACGACTTTGATCTTGGCGCTATGGTGGCGGATGGTTTATATATGTACATGGTAAATCATAAGAACGGCTTAAATTGATGCGGGATAACTATTAGAAAATGGATGACAAGCAGAAGACCATGTCGTTAGTGGACGTGAAGGTCACATCCAAGGATGGGACCGAGCATACCACCCGCGTGCATCTGTTCGGGCTCGGCAACGCGACCGCGCCGGAGCAACCGGCTGCGCCTCCGGTAGTTGAAAACGCTAAGCCTGCTGAATAGTCATTTTCACATCTCATTGCCGACGTAGGATCGGTAGACGACGTGTTGGAATTCCGATCGGCCTCCGTACGTTCCCCGCCCCGTGGTCGATCAACTCGTGTCGCCGCAGCGCGAATTAGAACGCGCCCTTCAGCAATTCGCGCAGGCGGAAGGCGCGGTCGTCGCAGCAACGGGTTAGCCGTAGTCTCGAGCACCAGGCGACC
>JBGPMZ010000116.1:0-7327 GCA_041487255.1 Binataceae bacterium (SeqCode)
ACCTCTCTTTTTTTATTCCTCGACTACGCTGCGCTCCGCCTCGGAAGTCGCTGCGCGACGGCTGCGGCCCCTTCGGGACTCTATCGAGCAGAGTGTCGATGTTTAATGTTCCTCGACGCGGCGTTCCGGGAAAATGAAGCTACTCAGCCGCCGATCGCGAGGCAACTTCTCCGAGGATCTCGCGAGCTTCCCGCGAGTAGACGCCCGGCGCATCGAACAGGATTAGCGGCGGTTCGATTGCGACTTCGATGCCGCCGTGCTTGCGCGCCACGAGCAGGATGTTCGTCGCGGGCGCGCCGGCATATGGGTGAACGAAACGGATTCGCTTTGGTTCGAGTCGATGCTCGCGCAAAATCGAGATCAGTTCCGCGGACCGGTCGGCGGCAAATACGAATGCTGCCCGTCCACCGCGGCGCGTATACTTCGCCGCCGCGGCGACGAAGTCCTCGAGCGTCGCTGAACTCTCGGATCTCGCGATGCGACGCGCATCCTGCGGGCTGACGCGGCCCGCCTTGCTCGCACGATAGGGCGGGTTCGCGACCACGACCTCGAAACTCTCGCGCCGCAATTCCGCATCGTTCAATTTCCGCAAGTCCGCCGCGATCGCGCGAATCGCATCGACGCCATTGAGTTCCGCGCCGCGACGGAGCATCGCAACCAGCTCGGGTTGAACTTCGATCGCAACGATCTCGCGCGGTTGATGCAGCGCGGCGATCGCCAGCGAGATCACACCGGTTCCCGCGCCGAGTTCGAGCACGCGATCGCCGCGGCGCACAGAAACGAAACGCGCGAGGAGAATCGAATCGACCGAGAAGCGATAACCTTTGCGCGGCTGGATGACGCGGATCCTTCCGCCTAGGATCGCGTCGCAGGTTTCGCTACTTTCAGTAGTCCCCATGAGTGCCGCTGAAAAAGGTGAGCGCTACGCGCGCATCTTCCGCAAAGCCGGAACCTTTCTCGGCAAGGGCAACATAGCGCGCGCGGTCGAAGTGTTTAAGGAGGGGGTCGAGCTCGCACGCGAGCTGGGCGACACGCGCATGGCGGAGCGCTTCCGGACCGAGATCGATCGCGCGCAATCCGGCGCCGAAAACGGCGCAAAGTAGCCACGATTTCGTAAATTTCAAGTGCTCCGGAACAATCGTTCAAATGCCTTGCAGGCGCTTGACGGCGCGTACTTCGTACTTACGTTGATCCTCGTAAAGACATTCTCCAACAGGGGTTACACACAAATGGAAGTCACGCTGCTAAACACCAATCAGATGCCCAACGGATGGTTGGCGGGCCAGCTTACCGGTATCTGGAAGGACCTCGCCCGCGATCTCGATGGGCATAACGTCAACGCTCACTTCAAGCCCACCGCGGACATCGTCGAGGACACCGACAGCTACCAGTTCTCGTTCGAGATGCCGGGGTTGAAGAAGGACTCAGTCGACGTTCGCGTCGAAGAAGGTCATCTGATTATCGAGGCCGAGCGCGTTCGAGCCGAGCTGCCGAAGGAAGCGCAGGTTCATCTGAACGAGCGCACCTACGGACCGATCCGGCGCACGTTCAAGATGCCCGAAGATGCGCTGACCGACGGAATCTCCGCGACCTACCGCGACGGAATTCTGGATGTCCGGGTTCCCAAGAAGCCGGAAACCAAGCCGCTGCGGATCAAGGTGAACGCCGACTAACGAATGCGGTCCAACTCCTCCTCCGAACCGTATGATTGCCTGCGAGCGCCGGCATCGTGGAACCCACGATGCCGGCGTCATCGCAATCAGGGCTTTAGAATGCAGGCATTTCGCTGCATCAACCTTCATAGCCGCAACTGATATGGTCAAATCGCGAAGCCATCCGGCCGATGCGGTGACTTCGTAACGGAGGAGCGAAGGCCATGATAATCCTTCTCATCGTGATCGCGGGGCTGGTCGTCTACGCAATCGCCGCGTACAACTCGCTGGTCAGCGCGAAAAATCAGGTCGACAACGCATGGCGTCAGATCGACGTCCAGCTCAAGCGCCGGCACGATTTGATTCCCAACCTGGTCGAAGCCGTGAAAGGTTTCATGACCTTCGAGCGCGACACTTTGACCCAGGTCGTGGAGGCGCGCGCGAAAGCCGTCAGCGCTCCCGATCAGACTTCGCGGATGGCGGCGGAGAATCAAATCACCGCCGGAATGGGAAAGCTGCTGGCGGTGATGGAAAACTACCCGCAGCTCAAATCCGATCAAAATGTAATGCAGCTCCAGGAGGAGCTGACGACCACCGAAAATCAAATCGCCTTCTCGCGACAGGCTTATAATGATGCGGTGCTAGGGTTGAACACCAAGACCGAGACCTTTCCCGGCAACATCATCGCGAGCAACTTCGGATTCCACGGCGCCGAATATTTCAAGGGCGCGCCCGAAGATCAGGCGGTGCCAAAGGTCGAGCTCGGACTGACGCCGCGCGCCTGACGCCTCGATGCCGGCCGGATCCGATTTTCGCGCGCTCGAGCGTCAGAATCGCCGCGACACGGTGGTGCTGATCGGCGCGTTCATGCTGCTCTTCCTGCTGATCGGCGGCGCATTCGATCTCTTCGCCGGCACACTCCGAATCCGTCAGGGCCATGTCTCCGGGACCCCAATCTTTATGGGCCTCGCGCTGATTTTCGCATCGGTTCAATCGACCGTGTCCTACTTCGGCGGCGCGCCGCTGATCCTGCTCTCGGTGCATGCGCAGCCGCTTACGCCCGACAGTCCGAAACACAAGATGGTCCTCGACGTGATCCAGGAAATGGCGCTCGCGTCGCGGCTGCCGTTGCCGAAGGCCTACTTCATTCCCGATCCGGCGCCCAACGCATTCGCGACCGGGCGCAGTCCGGAGCATTCGGTGATCTGCGTAACGCAGGGTCTCATCGACAATATGGATCGCGAGGAGTTGCAGGGCGTCATCGGGCACGAGATGTCGCACATCGCCGACTACGACATCCGCACCATGATGATGGTGGCGGTGTTGGTGGGCGGAATCGCGATGCTCTCGGACTTCATGATCCGCGCAAGCTTTTTCAGCAGCATGGATCGGGACTCGGACAACAAGGATAACGGCATCGCAGCCATCGTGATGATCGTGCTGGCGGTGCTCGCGCCGATGCTGTCGCAGTTGATCGCGATGGCGGTTTCGCGCGAGCGCGAATACCTGGCCGACGCTTCCTCGGTCGAGTTCACCCGCAATCCCCGCGCGCTGCTGCGTGCGCTGCAACGTATCGCGGAAACCGAATCGCCGCTCAAGGAAGGGGTGCGCGGGACCGCGCATCTGTTCATCGTCAATCCACTCGCGGCGAATGCCGATGATGAAGGCGGTTTTTTCGCCAACCTGCTATCGACCCATCCTCCCCTGCGCAAACGCATCGAACGGCTGCAAGCGATGCTGGGCGCGCCCGCGACGGCCACTTCCATTCCCGATCGCGCCTGAATCCTTTTCCAGGCTGCCATATCGCTTCGGGGTCCACTGGGGCGGTATTCTGGATATATCATTCAAGGTGGGGATCCGCTGAAGCATGCCTGACAGCACCGAAAACCTGACGGCGCCAACCGCGATCATTCGCGAATTGATCGAGGCCGGCGCCACCCTCGATTCGCTCGGACACTACGAGGAATCGATCGCAGCTTACAGCGAAGTCAACGCACGCTTCGGCGCCGAGATCGACGCTGAGGTGGCCGACCTGGCCGCAATCGCCATGATTCGAAAGGGGCAACTGCTGTCGAGGCTGCGCCGCCGCGAGGAGTCAATCGCCGTCTTCGATGAGGTGGTCAGCCGCTATCAGGCCAGCGAGGATCCGCGCTTCCGCGTCCGGGTCGCAACCGCGCTGTTCCACACCGGTATCGACCTCGCGATGCTGGGCCGCATCGAAGAGGCAATCGACACTTACGATCTCGTCATCGGCCACTACCTGGGCGACGCAGAGTTCGAGCTGCGAGTCGCGGTTGCCCGCTCGATGCTGAACAAAGGGGCCGAGCTGGGCAGGTTCAATCGTAACGACGACGCGATCGAAACCTATGAGGAACTCGCGAAGAAGTTCGCCGATGCCGAAGAGGCCGAGCTGCGCGCCTCAGCTGCCGCCGCGCTGGTGAACAAATCGGTGCGCCTCGCCGCACTCGGACGGCATGACGAGGCGCTCAAAACCTGCGAGCACATGATCAAGAGCTTCGAGGAAGATTCCGCGCGCGAGGTTGAGGCGCAGGTCGCGCGCGCGTTGTTCGAACGCGGCGTCCGCTTCGGTGAGATGGACCGCAACTCGGAAGCGGTCACCGCCTACAGCCAATTGGTAAATCGCTTCAGCGACACGACGCATCCCGGAATTCAAAAGGAAGTCGGAATGGCGCTGGTGAATAAGGCGGCGCGCCTCGGCAAACTCGGACGCCATCAGGAAGCGGTCACCACCTACAACGAGGTGGTCACGCGCTTTGGAGAATCCACCGACCCCGGCCTGCTGGAACGGGTCGCGCGCGCGATGGTGAACAAGGCCTCCAATCTGGCGACTCTCAATCGCACCGCGCAGGCGCTGGAAGCGCTCGACGCGGTCGAGCAGCGCTTCGGCGCAAACGAGGACCCGGAGATTCAGCAGGAAGTCGCGCGGGCATTGGTGAACAAGGCGCGGCGGCTCGATGCGATGAATCGCGGCGCCGAAGCACAGCGGGTCTTCGCATCGGTGGTGAGCCGCTTCGGAAAGGTCCCCCATCGCGGCGTGCGCAAGCAGGTCGACGAGGCGCGCAAGCTACTGCTGTAGACCCTTCGCGCGATCGCGAAGAGATTTCCTTGGCGCGTCGCGATCCTCGCCCAACGAAGCGGCAGCGTTGAGTCCCGCCACGAAGCATTCGACCAGCCACGCGAAACTCTCGTCGATGCTGAGCGGAATGCCGAATCCTCCGGTGGCCTCGAGCGTCGCGAATCCATGCACCGCGCTGCGCAACCCGCGCACCGCATGCAACGCGGCGCGGCGATCGAGCCCGTAACCTCGCAACACCGCGAGGCATACGTTCACGACCTCCTCACCGGCGCGATTCATTTCAGGATCGCTCGTTCCAACCGCGCGCTGCGTCGCCTGATACAGCCCCGGACGCTTCTTCACGAAATCGCGATATGCCGCGGCGAGGCTGCGCACCGCATCATCCTTGGCTCTGCCGATGGTGGCTTTGCCAAGCGCGTCAGCCAACTCGCGCAGCGCCATCATCGCGAGTCTGTGCTTGAGCGCCTCGAGACTTTCGATGTGGTTGTAGAGCGAGGGCGGCTTGATGCGGAAGCGGTCCGCGAGCTCGGCAAGTGACAGCCGATCGAGTCCCTTCGCGTCGGCGAGTTTCGCAGCTTCGGCGAAAATCACATTCGGACTGAGCCCCGGTCGCCTAGGCGCCGCTCTTTTCGCCGCCATTCGCCTCTCCGAGAAATTTCACGATCACCGGTTCCACTTCGCTCGGCATCTCCGCATGGGGATAATGCCCCGCTCCGTCAATCATGACGAGGCGACCGTGCAATCGATCCGCGACCAGGTTCGCCTCCGCCGCGGGATCGCTGAAGTCCGGATCCTTGGTCCCCATCAGTACGAGCACCGGCGCCTTCACTTCGGGAATGCGCGCCTCGCACGACGCCTTCGAGGCGGCCATCATTTGTTGCAGCGCCTCCATCCTTCCCGGCTGCCCGAGGTTTTCGCGTAGCGCCCGCCGATATTCGTCGAGGTCGGCCGGCGGATTGGTCGGGTAGAGGCTTTTGTAATACATCGACCATGAAGCCGCACCCCACGGGCGCATCATGGCGACCTTGAGCAACGGTCCGCTCCACCACGGCGCGGGAACGTCGCGCACAAACGGACCAATCAGTACGATCCCGCCAACGCGATCCGGAACTTGCGCGGCCGCCCATACCGCAGCCGCGGAGTAGTCAGGCCAATCGACACTCGACTCGCCCATCCCGCGCAGATCCATCGTAACGACGCGGTAGCCGGCGCGGGTCAACACGGGTGCAAGGAATCGATATTGCCGGCGTACGTCGCCCATTCCCGGCACGCATATGACCAGCGGGCCTCGGCCGCCGGAGTCTTCGTATGCGATCGAGCCATTGCCGATTTTGAGGAAGCTGGCCGGTGCGGCGGTAGCGGTGGAGACGCTCATCCCGAACGCAAACACGATCAGCGAGATTCCGTTGAATATGCTAGTCCTCATAGTGATTCGACTAATATCATTAGTTTCGGCTTATGACAAGCCGCGTGGATTTCCTCGCGCGCCTCGGTAAGCTCGTATTGTGAAGGAGATTCCACCCCGCATCATCGGGCTCTGCCGGCGCGCGGCTGCGCGGCTGGGCAAGGTTGACGGCATCGAGGCGGTCGCGATCGGCGGCTCCTGGTCGCGCGGAACCGCACGCGCCGATTCGGATATCGATCTCGGCCTCGCCTACGACGGCGACCATCCGTTCTCGATCGCCGAACTGGCCGAGGCCGCGTGCGAACTCGACGATCGCCATCGCGAGGGCCTGGTGACGCGCATCGGCGAATGGGGTCCCGGCGTCAACGGCGGCGGCTGGCTGCTCATTGACGGCGAAGCCGTCGATTTTCTTTATCGCGATTTGAAGCGGGTGCGCGAGGTCATCGAGCGATGCATCGCGGGCCAACCGGGCGCGGTTTATCAGCTCGGTCATCCGATTGGCTTCCAGGATCAAATTTACGTTGGCGAAACGCACTTCTGCCGCCCGATCTTCGATCGCGATGGCAACCTCACGCGCCTCAAGGAACTGGTTGCGGAGTACCCGGAGAAGATGCGCACCGCGCTGGTCCGCAAGCATCTTTTCGATTCCGCGTTTCACCTAGAAATCGCCACTAAACCTGCCGCGCGCGCGGATATCATGTACGTCTCGCAATGCCTGTCGACCGCGACCGGATTCATGACCTTGGTGCTGCATGCGCTCAATCGCGAGTTTTACCTGAACGAGAAGAGCGCCTTCCTGCACAGCGCCGGATTCGAAATTCGCCCGCCACGAATGCACGAGCGCGTCGCAAACATTCTCAGCAACATAGGCAGTGATGCATCGGCGCTCGCCGCAAGCGTCGCCGCGATGCGCGAGGCGCATCGCGATCTCGCACTGCTATGTCAAAACGAAATGCCCGGAGGTGAACTGGAAAATGCGATGGGCGCGCTGTGGCGCGAATAGCCCGTTGTCGGCGCTAGTGCGGCGGCTCCGCGTCGTTCAAAATATCTGAGCGGTGAAACTCTCCATCATAGATCAATCCCCGGTTTCCGAGGGCTCGACGCCTGCCGATGCGCTACACAACACCATCGAACTCGCGAAGCTGGCGGACCGCCTCGGCTACGAGCGCTACT
>JBGPMZ010000117.1:0-7325 GCA_041487255.1 Binataceae bacterium (SeqCode)
GCATGATGTGCTCGGCGCGCTCCTTGGGATCGGCGAGCAGTTCCTTTTCCAGGTCTAGGTCTTCGCGCTCGGTCTTGCCGCGCGGCCGCGTACCCGCGATGGGGCGCAACGTGACCTCATTTCCTTCGACGCGCACCATCACCTCGGGTGACGCACCCACGATGGTGTGATCCCCGAGGCGCAGGTAGAACATGTACGGCGACGGATTGATGGTGCGCAGACTGCGGTAGATGTTGAACGGATGAACTTCGAGCGGCGCTTCGAAGCGCTGCGAGGGAACCACCTGGATGATGTCGCCCGCGGTTATGTACTCCTTGGCGCGCGACACCACCGTCATGTAGGCCTCGCGATTGGTGTTGGAGGTGACCGCGACGGGCGCCTTGAAAGATATCGCGCTGCCTTCGAGCCGCGGTGGAATCGCGGGCCCAGCCAGGCGATCGATCATCTCGTTAATCTTTCGCTGCGCCTGATCGTAGCCCTCGCGAGGGGAAGCGAACTCATTCACCGGAACATTGACGATCAGCGTCAACGATTGCCGCACGTTGTCGAACATGATGACGGAATCCGTGAACATCATGTAGAGGTCGGGCGTGCCGAGGTCGTCATGCGCACGCGCCGGGATGCGAGGCTCGAAGCATCGCACGATGTCATATGCGAGGAAGCCCACCGCGCCGCCGAAGAATCGTGGCAAGCCGGGGATCTCCGGCGCCTTAAAGCGTTTCACTTCCTTGCGCAGTTCCTCGAAGGCATTGGGCGCGATGCGTGATTCGGTGGCGCGTCCGGGGCGAATTATGTCGGTGCGGTCGCCGCGCGCTCGCATCACCATCGAGGGCTCGGTTCCCAAAAACGTATAGCGTCCCCATTTCTCGCCGCCCCGAACGCTCTCGAGTAAAAATGAATAGTCGCCGCGCGCGACCTTCAGAAACGCCGATACCGGCGTCTCGAGGTCGGCGGCGATCTCGCGGCTGACGGGAATCAGGTTGAACCCGTCGCGGGCGAGCCGCTCGAATTGCTGCAGGTCGGGCAACAGCGTCATTGTGTCTTCTCCCATCCTCAGTCCCGGGGTCCCGCCAGCCTCGCGCACAAACGAAAAGGGCCGCAGGTTCTCGCCCGCGGCCCTTTGGATCATCTGGTTTTGCGATGGATTACAAAACCGGCGCGCAGGCGATTGCCGTGGTGTACCACCACCAGTTCGCCCAAGCGTTGCGGTTCGAGTAGTCCATTAACGTCATTAAGTATAACCGGTCCGCTGCTCTGTCAACCGGCTATACTTCTACGGAACGTAACTGTCTTTATACTTTTCGTGAAGCTCCTTGTCGGCCGCAGTCGCTTCCTCCTTACTCTGATAGGGACCGATGCGCACGCGCCACCAGGTCTGGCCGGAAATATCGGTGTGAACCATGTAAGCGCGGTAGCCCAGCTTCTGCAGCCGCGCAGTCATTTGCTCGGCGTTGCTCCGATCCATCAGGGTGTGGATTGTAATGTTGACTGGCTTGTGGCGCGCGCCCGATGAATCGGTTGCCGCCGCGTACTTTGCCGGAGGGTCCGTCACCGCAGATTTCGTAACCCGAGGCTTTTCTTCGGGGCCTGCATCAGGGGACGCCATCTTGGGCGGAGGAACCGAAGCCGCCGCGTTTGCAACCGTACGCGGAAGCGAGGCCACGGGGCCGGCGTTTTTATCCATCGAGAGCGATGCTGCGCTAGAGTCGGCGCCGCCCGATCCCTTTACATTGGCTACCGGTTTCGCGGCGGCGGACTGCGTCGGGGCCGTCTCGTTTGACAGCTTGGACGGCACCTTGTTCAGGTCCGGCGCGGGCGGTGGATTCGGCAGCGGATAGACACTGTCGGCCGGCGGTGTTTCGGGAGCTGTATTGCGCGCCATGTCGTATCCGGCGAAGAGCCCAAGCGCGAAAACAATCAGCGACAGCCCCGCGAGACCTATCACGATTAGAATCGCACCACCGGTTTTGACCTCGAACCGCATAAGCCTTCTTTACATGCGCTCCGGAGCTGTAACCCCAAGCAACTCGAGTCCCAGCGCGATTCCCATCTGGAGCAGGCGCGCGAGATACAGCCGCGACAGGCTGAGTTCGCGCTCCGGTCCGATTATACGATTGCTCGGCTTGTTGTAGTAGCGATGAAACTCGCCCGCGAGATCGAGCAGATAAAACGGCATACGATGAGGCTCAAGCGCCTGAGCAGAGGCAGTAGCCATCTCCGGAAAGTTTAGCACACGTTTCGCCAAATCCAGTTCCTCGTCGGATAGTAGGTTCAAGTCGATTTTCGAGGTGTCATCAGGGAGCGTCAGCCCCGCCCTTTCCGCCTCACGAAACACGCTCGCGAGCCGCGCGTGCGCGTACTGAACATAGAAGACCGGATTTTCAGGCGCCTGCTTTTTCGCCAGGTCGAGATCGAAGTCGAGATGACTGTTGTGCTTGCGAAAGAGAAAGAAGAAGCGGACTACGTCGGGCCCAACCTCTTCGATGAGCTCGTCGAGGGTGACGTAGGTCGCCTTGCGCGTCGACATCTTCACCTTCTCACCGGCACGCGTCAGCGTCACGAATTGATAGATGATCGCTTTGATCCTCGACGTCTCGTGGCCAAGCGCCTTGACCGCCGCGATCACGTCCTCGTGCTCCGCGATGTGATCGGCCCCGAACACGTCGACGATTAGATCGAATCCTCGCTCCAGCTTTTCGATGTGATACGCGATGTCCGGCGTTCGGTAGATTGGGTCGGTGTCCTCACCGGAACGCACCAGCACGCGATCCTTGGGAAGACCAAGCGGCTCGGCCCTCAGCCACAGCGCGCCGTCGTGGCGGGTGACGAGGCCACGATCATCGAGGCCGTTGACAACCTTGTCGACGCGGCCATCGCGCACCAGGTCGAGCTCGTTCTTGAACGTATCGAAGCGGATGAGGAGGGTTTTGCAGGTCGCGAGGATCTCCGCGAAGATCGCCTTCACCGCCGCGGCCCGGAAGACCTCGCGATCCTCGGTGTCGGCGAGTCCGTCGCCCTGCTCTGTTCGGAGTCCCGCCGCTATTTCGCGAATGTACTCGCCTTGATAGCCGTCGTCGGGCAGCTTCGCTTCGCGCCCGAGTTCCTGCAAATAGCGCACGCGGACCGACTCGCCGAGGAGACGCATCTGGCGCCCGCCGTCGTTGAAGTAGTACTCGCGATTGACCTTGAATCCCGCCGCCTCGTAGAGCCTCGCGATGGTGTCGCCCAATACCGCGTTGCGGCCATGTCCAACGGTGAGCGGCCCGGTAGGATTTGCGGAGAGGAACTCCACCTGCACGGTATCGTTGCCGTCCTCGCGAAGCTTCCATTTGCGTGGACGAAAATAGCCGGCCCCTTCGGCGACGGCGCGCCGCATCTGCCGATGCCAATAGATCGGCGCCATTCGAAAGTTGATGAATCCGGGGCCGGCGACGGTTGCTTCCTTCACGTCATCGGGTAGCACGATGCACTCGCGAATAGTCTCGCCGATCGTGCGCGGCGGCTTGCCCTCCGCACGTGCGAGCGTGAGCGCCACATTCGACGCGATATCGCCATGCGTCGGATCCTTGGGCGATTCGGTGCCGACCGTCACGCCTGTGGATTTGAGCTTGCCTTGTGCGTGCGCCTTTTCGATTGCGGCGGAAATGATCGCGATGACAACGTCTTTCATCAGATGAGGCAATCATGCTGCCAGATAGCGGATGCGCTGTTAAGGCGGGCGCTTGACGCGTCGCGCGCGGCGATGCGAGCGTTGGCCTCGAACGAGGTGAAGCATGGAACTCGATCTTGCCGGCAAAGTCGCGATCGTCACCGGCGGCAGCAAAGGCATCGGGCGCGCCGCCGCGCTAGGTTTCGTGAAGGAAGGCGCGTCGGTCGTGGTATGCGCTCGCGGGCGCGAGGCGCTCGACGAGACGGTCTCCGCGGTTGGCGCATCGGCACGCGAACGCATCGCGGCGGTCGCCGCGGATCTGACGGATCCTACTGCCATCCGGCGCGTGATCGATCAAACGATCAAGGAATTCGGCCGCATCGATATCCTCGTGAACAACGCGGGCAGCGCGCGGCCCGGCGATTTTCAGAACATTTCCGACGACGATTGGAAGCTTGACTTCGAGCTGAAGTTTTTCGGCTACGTGCGGATGGCGCGTGAGGCAATGGCTCGGATGGCGGACCGCAAAACCGGCGTCATCGTCAATGTCATCGGCACCGGCGGTCTGGTTCCCTCGGCGGGCTACATGGTGGGCGGCGCAGCCAATGCCGCGCTCAACCACTTCACCAAGGCGCTCGCGGCTGAGGGCGCAAAGCATGGCGTGCGCGTGGTCGGAATCAATCCGGGGCCGATTCTCACTGAGCGCCTGCAGTTGTTCGTCGAACAGCGTGCCCGCGAGGCGGGAGGCGCACGCGGCAGCGAGGAAATTCTGCGCCGGATGACGCCGCTTGGCCGGCCGGGCAAAGCTGAGGAAGTCGGCGACCTGATCTTGTTCCTCGCCTCGCCACGCGCCGCGTTCATTCACGGCGCCAACATCACCATCGATGGCGGCGCCAACCCCGGCCTCATCGGATGACGCCGGCGCTACTTTCGAACTCAGCAGGCAAGGGCGGCGAGTTCGACGTGCGTCTTCCTCTGTCGTCCGCGCCGGCAAAATAAGCGGAACATTTGTTCAGAATCACCTGAGCGCCCTTTGCGGAATTTCCAACGCGCGCTGTCGGAGATAACCCTTCACCAGCTCCTCGGAGACCGTTGATCCGGCCGACCATCAACACGTTCAACACGCCCATGAAAATAGACGATACGTGGGGTTGAGATTGGTCTTGATGACACCGGGATGAAGCGCGTTTACGGTAACCGCCGTTTCCTTAAGCCGCTGCGTCAGGCCGACCGCCATAAGAATGTTAGCCAGTTTCGATTGCCCGTAAGCCTTCCGCGGTCGGTAGCCCCTCCGGCCGGATAGGTTGTCGAACTGGAGGCTCCTAGACGATTTGGCCGGTTCGGGCAGTCGTGTATTTGCCCGCATCCACCACCACTTCACCGTTCACGATAACCTTGTCGATTCCGCGCGCGTGGCGAATGTAGCGATTGCCGCCGCCCGGAAAGTCGTTAACGAATTCCTCGGCGCCCCGCTCGATCGCATTCGCATCGAAGAGGGTCAGGTCAGCCGCCGCGCCGACGGCGACGCGCCCGCGGTTCTTGATGCCCCATGCGTCGGCGGGCTCCGCCGTGATGCGATGCACCGCGCGCTCGAGACTTAGCTTGCCGAATTGGCGCACGAAGCGCGCGAGCAGATCGCTGGTGTCACCGGCGCCGCAGAACTGCGCGACGTGCGCGCCCGCATCGGACGCGCCGATGTGAATCGACGGATGGTCCAGCATGTGCGCGACGATGTCCTTATCGGCGTGGATGAAATCATTGATCTGGAACTCGGTCTGCAGATCGTCGGCCACGGCGATTTCTAGCATCGCCTCCGAGATGGGCTTGCCCATCGATTTGGCGATCTCGGTCAGCCGGCGGCCTTTGAACTCTTGATTCGACTTGCTGTAGACCTCGCCAACTATCGAACCGCGCAGCAGGAGCGAGAGGCGGCCTTCGGCCTCGTCAACCAGCTTGCGGCGCGCGCTGGGATCTGCGAATGCAGCGATGCGCTGGTCCAGCGGGAGCTGCATGATGGCGTTCCATGACGGCAGGCCATAGAGCAGGAACGAAGTTTCGGAAAGCCGGATATTGATGTTGAAGCTTCGCGTCATCGACTGACCGAAGACCTTGGCGCCGCGCGCGCGCTGCTCATCGAGCTTATCGAGATTGCGCTTGTAGAAGTCCGGCGCGGCGGGGCTATAGACAATCGGCGCGATGGTGCAGAACACGCCGCTTGCGAGGCTGAGCTCGCCCAGCTCCTCGATGTTCTTGAGCTGCTGCTCGGGATCGACGAGGTAGGGAACGGTTTGCAGGGTGCCGCGGCCGCTTTTCGTCATCGCTTTGCACAGCGCGAGCTTTTCGCGCATATCGGCGAATCGGCTCGGCACCGGATGGTTGTTCTCGTCGATGTCCAGGTAAGACGTGGAAAGGCCAATCGCACCCGCCGCCATCGCCTCTTCAAGCAACTCGCACATCTGCGCGATTTCGCCGTCGTTGGCGATGCGCTCCTGGCTGGCGGCGCCCATCACGTAGTAGCGAAGGGCAGAATGCCCGACCAGCGCGCCCACATTGATGCCGAGCCCGGGCCGGATGAAATCGAGATACTGTCCGAAGCTTTCCCAGGTGAACGGCACACCTGCATCGAAGGTCGGCTCCTTGATGTCCTCGATTTTGCCGAACATCTTGATGAGCTTGCGACTCGCTCCCGCATGCACCGGCGCGAGGCTCAATGAGCAATTCCCTACTACTACAGTTGTCACACCATGTTCGAGGCTCGGGGTGGCGAGCCGATCCCAGCATAGCTGCGGATCGAAGTGGGTGTGGATATCGATGAATCCCGGACTCAGCACGTGGCCGCCGGCGTTGATTTCCTGCGCCGCGATGCCCTCGAACTTGCCGACCGCGAGGATCTTCCCGTCGCTAACCGCGACGTCACCCTGGAATGCCGGCGCGCCGGTACCATCGACTATTTTTGCGTTGCGGATCGCGAGATTTGCTTGACTCATTTTGAATTCCCCTCGGATTGATTAGTTTTTCTTGAAGCGGCGCTTCAACCAGTCGACGATCGTTTCATTGACCGCGTCGGGGAACTCCTGCTGAACCCAATGCCCGGCGCGCTCGATGTTGTGCATTTCGAGATCGGAGCAAAGCGCCGGCATCCCGGCTGCCATCCGCGGCGGAAGCGCGCCATCCCATTCGGCGGTGATCATCAGGCACGGCAGGGTCAGCTTGACGGCGCCGACTTGCGGGTGCTCGCGCGCGTTGCGATCGATGTTCCGATACCAATTGATGCCGCCGCGAAAACCGGTCTTCTCATATGCATGAACATAGACGTCGAGCTCCTCCGCAGTGACGATAGAAGCGGTTTCAGGCTTAAGCTCCTCAATGCGCCGGAACGGATTCATGTCCAGCTCGCCGCTCGCCATCATGCGCTTGACGGCTTCGGTGGGATCGAGTGGCGCGCGCATCAGGCGATCGAAGATCAGCCGCGCTTTGGGATCCATCACGCTCTCGGCGCGACCGGGTTCCTGGAACCACAGGATGTACATCCGCTCGTCCTTGCCGTTGACAAGCGTGCGCATAAAGGAGGTTTGGGGGAACGGCATGTACGGTGTGCAAACTCCGATGACCCCCGCAGTCCGCTCCGGATATAGCACCGGCATCGCCCACGCGACGAAGCCGCCCCAGTCGTGAC
>JBGPMZ010000118.1:0-7303 GCA_041487255.1 Binataceae bacterium (SeqCode)
AAAGCCCTTGTGATAGGTGTAGCACTGGGAGCAGGCGTCCATGACGGAGCGGACCTTGCCGTCGGTGCCGCGCGCCAACACGAAGCGCAGATTTCTCCCCGCGTCGTCGCGATAGCAGAAGGTCTTCGCGGTACCCTTGTCCAGCAGGTGGCCGGAAATCACCAGCGCGTCTCTACCGTCGACCGAGGTGCACCCCGGCTTCGCCATCGAGATGGCCATCGCGAGCGCAGTGACGCCAACACCGGAAATCGCGAGGATGGTTCTGACGCGCACCTTCATCGCCGGTTAATCTTTCACGCGCGTCACGCCAGATCAAATCGCTATCGGTGGAGGCTCGACAAGGTGGGCGCGCGGCTGCCGCGGTGCGCGGTCATGTGCGGATAGATGGAATCGAGCTTCTCGCGCAGTTGGTCAAAGTTGACGAAGGGCTTTTCCAGATACGCGACGGCGCCGTGCGAAAGGTAGCTCGTCGCGGTTACCGCCTTGGAACTTGAACTGATTACAATGACACTGGCAGTGGGCTTCTCGGCGCGGATAATATTGAACAACCCTTTGGTATCGAGCTCGTCGATTTGCGGCATCACGAGGTCCAGCGTAATGATTTGCGGATCCAAAGCACGAAAGAGCTTCAGCCCCTGACTGGGATTCTCGGCTTCACCGACGATGGTGCAGCCCAGGGTTTCCAGGCGCGCGCGCAACATCCTGCGAGTCGGGATGGAATCTTCCACGATTAAGGTTTTGATGCCGGTTTGAGTCTCCATTACGTCGCCTCCAGTCTACCCTTCGCTTCCGCCCTCATGACGCCTGCGCGATCGCATCCGGCTTCTTGCCGAAGACCCGATGCGCGCGCGGCTGCTCCGAATGCAGCTTCGCGAGAGCTTGCCTGATTTCGTCGATCGATACGCTCGCAATCGCAGCCTCGATTTCCTTGCAGATCGCCGCCATCGGGTTCGCACCCACCATTGCGGCGCTGCCCTTCAGCGAGTGAACGTAGTCCGTCAGTTTCTTGAAGTCGGAATCCGCGAAGGCCGCATCGATGGTCTCTACCAGGCGATCCATCTCGCTGAGAAAAAGTTGCGCGACCTCGGCGAACAATTCCGGATCGTCCAGCTCCGCCGCCACGTCGTAGGGCCTGGACACCGGCGCCTCGTCGGCGCGTCCTTTCACCAAGGAATCGAGCAACTCGAGCAGCACCGCTTTGGATACCGGCTTGGTGACGTGCAAGTCGCATCCGGCGTCGAGGCTGCGTTCGCGGTCGCCTGCCATCGCGGCCGCGGTCAGCGCGACGATCGGAGTGCGCGGCGCCTGGCTCTCGCGCTCCCATTTGCGGATTGCCGCAGTGGCCTCATATCCATCGACCACCGGCATGTACATATCCATCAGCACCACGTCGTATTTGGATGAGGTGAATTTCCGGACTGCGAGCGCGCCGTTTTCCGCTTCGTCGATTTCGTACTTGGTGGCCTTGAGGAAAGCCTTCACCAGCATCCGGTTGCCGGGGTTATCTTCGGCGAGAAGAATTCGCGCGGCTCTGGTCGTCGAATTGGACCTGCCGATCTCAGCCTGCGCGACTTTCGGATGGTCCAGATAGCCCGCACCGGCCATCGCTTCTTGCAAGCTGCGGAACAACTCGGAACGCTTGGTCGGTTTCACGACGTAGTGGCGCAGGCCGGCTTCCTTGATGCGATCGAAACGCGCATACAGCTCATCGGAGGTGAGCATCAGGATCGCGGGGGTCGAATCGTGGCGATCGCGGAGCGTCTTGACCAACTCAACCCCTCCGACGTTCGGCATCTTGCTATCGATCATGAGGACCGCAAATCGATTGCCCGATGCCGATGCCTTTTCGATGGCAGCCACTGCCTCCGCAGCCGAAGAGCAAGTCTCGGGCACGCCGCCGATGGACCTGATCGTGGTCGCGAGAACCGCAAGGCTCGCGGCATTGTCATCGACAATCAGAACATGGGCGCCCGTGAGGTCGGGACGCGTCGCTACGGTCTCGGGAGACTCGATCGGAAGCGCGAACGGAACCGTCGCGCGGAAGCTGCTGCCCTTGAGGATCTCGCTCTTGACCGTCAGCTTGCCGCCGAGCAGTTCGAGCAGGCGATTCACAATCGTCAGGCCCAGCCCGCTGCCTTCGAGGCGTCGCGAAGCGGCGGAATCGAGCTGCGTGAAGACCTGGAAGACCGCATCGATCTTTTCCTCGGGGATTCCGATGCCGGTGTCGTTGATGGTGAAGAGGATCTCCGCACGGTTGTCGTGCGCCGAAATGTTCTCAACCGAGAGCGAGACTTCGCCGAACTCGGTGAACTTCACCGCGTTGCCGAGCAGGTTGACGATGATTTGCCGCAGCCGCATCGGATCTCCGATGACGACCTGAGGAAGCTTGGGGTCGATCCACACTGTCAGTTCGAGACCCTTCTCGTGCGCCCGCAGGGCGAGGCTCTCGGCAACCGACTCGCTCACCTCGCCGACATCGAACTCCTCTTCCACGGTAGTGAGGCGTCCGCTCTCGATTTTGGCGAGGTCGAGAATGTTGTTGATTAGTTCCAGCAGGCTCTTGCCGTTGGCGAACATCGTGTTGACGTAACGGCGCTGCTCGTTGGTGAGCGGAGTCTCTCCCAGCACTTCCGCCAGTCCCACGATGGCGTTCATCGGGGTACGGATCTCATGCGACATGCTGGCCAGGAATCCCGATTTCGCTTCCGAGGCTTCCAGCGCCGTCATCCGAGCTTCGTCGATTGAGCGCCGATAGTGTTCGTTGATAACGACCGCGGCCTGCGCGAGACCGATCGCGATGAGCCCGGTCAGCCAATGGATTTCGAACCAATCGTCGGGCACGCGATAGGTCTGGAGGAACATCATCATGAGCGCCACGCCGTTGAGCGCCAGTTGCCAGCGTGATTCCCAAGGCAACAGTGCCGCGGCGCCCATAACCATCAGTACGACCGATAAGTAGAAGGGCTCGTTGCGTCCCGAAATCACGCTGAGCGCGGTGGACGAAAAGAGCACCACCGCGACCGCCCACAACGTCAGCGCGCGCCAATGGCGCTGCCCCATTGGTGTTAGGGCCATAAAGAAGCCGATCACACCGATTGCGATATTGGCCAGATGAAGCGGGATCGTCGCGACATTGACGCCGGACGCCAGATTCAGATCAAGAAAAAGGTAGGCAGTCTGGAATAGGACGATCAGGATCGAGCCGACGCCCAAGGTTGCCAATACGTGTTCCGGCGACGCGATAAATTCGTCGGCAGCCCCCTTCGGCCGGGCTACCTTCGGCGCCGGCGCAGCACTATCCGGAAGCTGAAGTGATGTCTCCCCCCATACGGTCATTAGTTGATGTCAGGCTTGCAACAAAAGACCTGTTCCCCCCGTGCAGATAGCAGGATCGGTTCCTACCCGCGGGTAGGAGAATTAACGATTTTTGGCGAGGAAGTGCCTACACGATGCAACCGGGGGCCGTCTCACGTAGCGGTGCTGCAACCCTGGCTGCTAAGGGAATGGACGGAAAGGCAGCCGGAATATTCGGAGGGCGTGAACGCCTACCAGCGCAAGCGGGCCCGGCGGAGCTGATTGAGTATAAACAGGACATCGCGCTCGCAGGTGACTTCGCCCATCATCGCGGCGTTGGAAAGGGATTCGCGTTCCTCGGCGGTGACGCGGTAGTTCTCGGTCCAGGCCTTATCAGCAAACAGCCGCTCGATGAGGTTTGGGCGGGCACTCAAAGCCGTCTGCCGCGGCCTGTTAGAGGCGAGGGAAATGTTCTTCATGCTTCCTTTTCCAAGGTCAAACGATGCCTTCGTAGCGACGGTCGCGCTCGCCATACGAGGTGTATACTCTACGCGATGTAGTTAGACAATACCCAGCGCATCAAACTTCCGCAAATCCTTTCTAATCAGCCAGAACACAGTTCCGCGAGCTCCGAATCGTCAAACCTCCAAGCTTGGCCGAGCCCGCCGACTCGTAAATCCCGACCGCTCGATGCTAGTATTGACGCATCAGGTCGCAGCTATATTCGTCGCTTATCAAAGGACATCAACTATGGAACGAGTTGAACTTACCCGCGAATGCGAAGGCGTCCAGGTTCCGGCTGGAACCAAAATGACCTTGGAAAAGGGACTCGAGGTTTTCGTCACCCAGTCGCTCGGCGGTACCTACACCGTCCAGGTCCCCGCGTATGCCGGTTTGTTTCGCATCTCGGGCAAGGACGCCGACGCGCTCGGCAAGACCCCTGAGCAGGCAGCCGAAGCGGCAGCATCCGGCGATGTCGAGTCGCTGGTGTGGGATCAGCTCAAGACCTGCTACGACCCCGAGATTCCGGTCAATATCGTCGATCTGGGATTGGTCTATGGGATGGAGGTCGCACCGCTGGCGGACGGCAGCAAACGCATCGATGTGAAGATGACGCTGACTGCGCAGGGTTGCGGGATGGGCGCATCAATCGCGATGGACGCGAAACAGAAGCTTTCCGAAATTCCCGGCGTGTCGGAGGCCAATGTAGATCTGGTGTGGGATCCGCCCTGGAACCCGCAGATGATTTCGCCTGAGGGCAAGGAGCGCCTCGGCCTCGACTAGCAGCTTCGATATCCTACCGCTCGGTTATCCGTTGCGTTTGTTCTGACGCGTCGATAACGTTCACGCTAAATGCCTCCATTGGATTGGCAGGTCGCTGCCGAGATCGCCACGACCGTCTCAACCATCGCGTTTGACGCTAGCGCGGTCGTGGTGGTGATGCAGCTTCGTCAAGCGGCGCGCGAACGTTACTTCTCGGTCACCGCGCATCTGTTTGAAATATGGCAGAGTCCCGAGTTTCAACACGATCAGCTCTTCCTGCTGCACAAGCTACCCAGCGCCAACTGGGAAGATTTCTGCGCGTTAGGACGAGGAGAGCATGCGGAGCGCGCAGTCCATCGCGTGGGCGGCTACTACGATCGGGTCGGCAATCTGGTGCGTCATGGCTTGATCCGCAAGGACGATATCTTGCCGACCATCGGCGGCTATGCGGTCGCGGTGTGGCATCGGATCGAGCCGCTGGTCAAGGAACTCCGGCTGCGCGAAAACGCCGTCCTGTTCCAGAACTACGAAGCGCTGCTGCCCGAATGCCGCGAGTGCTATGTGCCGGGCCTCTATACCAGGCACGATGCGATACCGGCATTCGCGACCAACGGCGAACTCGCGCCGATATGCGCGATACCTGAAACGCCGGTGCGCGAATCTCATCCGGCGAACGGCTCGCACATCGATCAATCAGGCCCGGCGAAGACGGGCCGGTTCGCAAGGAGCGTGACCGCGATGGGTACCGAAAGCAGTATCGGCGCACACACGCCATCTCTTCCAGAACTCTCGCTGCCCGACACCGACGGGATCCCGCACAATCTTTCGGAGTTCACCGCGGCAGGTCCGGCAGTACTGGTATACGCGCGCGGCGCATGGTGTCCGTTCTGCTTGCGCCAGTTGGCGGACTACGGAGAACGCTACCGCGACTTCAAACAGTCGGGCATCGAGGTGTTCGCAGTTTCGCCCGAGAGCCCGCGCCGCTCGCGCCGGCTTCGCAAGCAACTGAAACTTCCGTTTAGCGTGCTGTCAGATTCCAAGCTGGAGGTGGCGCGCAACTTTGGCTTGATCGGCCACGAGAAAGCGGGCGAGCCGACGCCTGCCACGTTGGTACTGGATAGCCACCAGAGCGTGCGGTTATCGACGCTTAATCAACGGGAGAAATGCCTCGTGGCGCGGGACATGCTCGACTACACGCGCGCACTCAAGAATGAGAGCGCTCCCAGCGCGATACCTGCGCCTGAGGTCGACAAGCCGAAGCCCGGCGGCTTCCTCTTCGCGAGGGGGCTGATGAACATGGCCATCGGCCTCGTGATCCGCTGAGCGGCCCGCATCCTCTGAAAGCGCCATGCGCGAATCCACCTATTAGCGTCGCATTTCATCCGCCCGTCCAGCGGCAGCGGTCGCGGTGCGTTGACAGGGCTACCTCAGACCGATAATTAAGGTGGTTCCGATTCGATCATGTTTGCAATCATAAAGACTGGCGGAAAGCAGTACCGCGTTGCTGCGGGCGACCAAATCACCGTCGAACGCCTCATCGGCGATGTCGGCTCAACCATCTCACTCACTGACGTACTCGCGATTGGCGGCGACAGCCCCGTCGTGGGACGGCCGCTGGTGGCGGGCGCCGCAGTGAACGCGAAAATCGTGCAGCAGCCGCGCGGTACCAAGGTGATCGTCTTCAAAAAGAAGCGACGCAAGAATTATCGCCGCAAGCGCGGGCATCGGCAGGAATTGACCGTGCTCAAGATCGAAGAGATTTCAGCGGGAGCATAATCCCGTTACCTTTGCGCGGCCACATCAGGCCGTCTTTCTGAGGAGAATCATCCCGTGGCGCATAAGAAAGGACAAGGTTCAACGCGCAACGGCCGCGACAGCCCAGGGCAACATCGCGGCATCAAGATTTACGCCGGCCAGACCGTCAAGGCAGGCAACATCCTGGTGCGCCAATGCGGCACCAAGGTGCATCCGGGCCGCAACGTCGGGATGGGCCGTGACTATACGCTTTACGCCCGTGTCGATGGCGTGGTTAAGTACGAAACGTTCCGCAACGTGAAGCGGCGCGTGAGGATCGAACCGAGCGCGGAGACCACGTCCGAGGGGGCGAGCGCGTAAGCGGCGCATCGCATCGAGTTCAGATGAGCCCCGCGGATCGCTCCGCGGGGCTTTTTCATTTTCCGCAAAAACATTTCGCCGCGCGATGCGGCCAAAGCCACAACAGGAGCAAAGTTATGAAACTCGGACTCGTCACCGGTTATTCGGGCGCCCAGATGGGTATGCCGATGGATTTGATCATCGAAGCGGAGAAGGCCGGCTTCGATTCGGTCTGGACTGGCGAAGCTTACGGCTCCGACGTGATTACCCCGCTGGCATGGATCGGTGCACTCACCAAAAAAATCAAGCTCGGCGCCGGTATCATGCAGATGCCCGGCCGCACGCCCGCGATGACGGCCATGACCGCGATGACCCTCGATGCGCTCTCGGGCGGCCGCTTCCTCCTCGGTATCGGACCCTCGGGGCCACAGGTGGCCGAAGGATGGCACGGCATGCCCTACGGCAAACCGCTGCAGCGCACCCGCGAATACGTCGAAATCGTGCGCATGATCCTCGCGCGCGAAAAACCCGTCGAGTTGCACGGCAAGGAGTTCGACGTACCCTACACCGGGCCCGGCTCGACGGGGCTGGGCAAGCCGCTCAAGAGCATCCTGCATGGGCGCAAGGACGTGCCCATCTACAGCGCATCGAT
>JBGPMZ010000119.1:0-7300 GCA_041487255.1 Binataceae bacterium (SeqCode)
AAGCGAGTCGCCGTTTTTGCGGCGCGGTGCTCGGGGCGCTGGGCAGACTATTCACATACCAGGACGCTAAGTATTTTGAATCGGATGAACTTTTCGTCGACGCCGCGCAGGGGCCAGTCAGCAAAATCCATCTCGCGTTTCAAGCTGGCAGCGAGGAAGTGGTGCGCCGATTCTACGGTGCAGGGCTCGCAGCCGGTGGCCGTGACAATGGCGCACCCGGAAAACGCGCTTATCATCCACGCTATTTCGGCGCCTTTCTCCTTGATCCTGACGGAAACAATATTGAGGCTGTTTGGCATGGCCCCACCGTGCGGTCGAATGCCTCGATCCTCATCGAACGCACTGACGACGAATGAGCAAGATGTGTCAGAGGGGAGTCTCTGACATCGTGGAGTCTTGAGCCGAGAGATTCGAACCTCCGCACCCGGACCAAACGGGCACCCCTCCACGCCGGTCGATAAAAGCGGGCGGGAGCGCAGCGGAAAAGGAAAGCCCGATCTCGCAACTTCGTTTCAAGTCCGCGTCCGTTGTGGTACAGGCCGGCTATGGCTCGCAAGGAGGTTCACGACATGTTGCTGAAAGACAAAGTTGCGTTGATCACAGGCGCCGGTTCGGGCATCGGGCGCGCGAGCGCGATTCGATTTGCGCAGGAAGGCGCCAAGGTGATGGTGGCGGATCTGAAGACCGAGTCGGCGGGCAATACCGCCACCGAGATAACCCAGGCGGGTGGTGTCGCGAAATCGGTCGCCGTCGATGTGCGAGTCGGGGCGCAAGTCGAGCAGATGGTCAACGAAACGATGCGTGCATTCGGCCGCATCGACATCCTCTTCAACAATGCGGGCGTTTACGTTCCGAAAAACGTCGTCGACACTACCGAACAGGAATGGGACTGGGTGGTGGACGTGTGCATGAAGGGCGTGTTCTTCGGCTGCAAGTACGCGATCCCGCACATGATCAAAGGTGGCGGCGGAGTGATCATCAATACCGCCAGCGGCGCGGGTATCGAGGGCGTGCCGCGGCTCGGCGCTTACCAGGCGGCCAAGGGCGGAGTGGTGATCATGTCGAAGGGTATCGCGCTCGATTTCGCGCGCGACAAGATTCGCTGCGTCTCGATTTGTCCCGGCGTGATCGAGACTCCGATCGCGGAGAACTGCAACCAGATTCCTCCGGGCACCTCGCAGCAGATGTGGTCGCGGAGCGGCAGCATGCATCCGATCGGGCGCAACGGCAAGCCCGAAGAAGTGGCGGCGCTGGCGACGTTTCTCGCGTCGGACCAAGCGGCCTTCATCACCGGCGTCGCGGTGCCGATCGACGGCGGATTCAACGCGGGCGCATGGATCCCGCCCGAGCTGATGAGGAACTCCTAGGCAAAGAATTCCGCGCTATTTAGTGCGGCAGACATAAAACAAGCGCCGCGGCATCAACGATGCCGCGGCGCTTTATGTTGCAGGTGATCGACCTTCGATCAGCTCAATTTCAGCCCCTTCATCTGCCCTTCGGTGCGCCATTTACGAATCAAGTCGTGAAACTCGACTGGTCCGCCGCCGTAGAGTGCGCCGATAAACCCTGCGCCTTCCACTACTTGACCTTCGTTGTTGTAATATCCCGGAGTGCATGATTCCAGGAAAGATCGGGTATTCAGGGCCTTCTGCTTGACCGTTTCGACCCACTCAGCTTCCGCCTCGGCGGTAGGTTCAAGGCAGCGCGCCTCATTCGATTTCGCGTGCTGAATCACCTCGGCGATGTGGTGCGACTGCTCCTCGAGCATGTGTGGAAAATTCGCCGTCAAGGCATTCTGCGTGATTCCCATGTGGAAGCAGTTCGGAAAACCTGAGCTATAGAAGCCGTGCAGCGTCTTCATCCCATTCGCCCAGTGCTCGGTAAGTGACTTGCCGCCACGGCCGTAAACTTCGAAGCCCGCGCGCCGCGTGTAAGCAGTGCCGACTTCAAATCCGGTCGCGAAGATTATGCAGTCGACCTCGTACTCAACCCCATCGAAGACCAGGCCTTTCTCGGTGATGCGATCAACGCCGCGGCCCCTGGTGTCTATCAACTTCACGTTAGGCCGGTTGAATGCCGGTAGATATTCGTCGTTGAAAGTGGGGCGCTTGCAGAACTGGCGATACCAGGGCTTCAGCGCATCGGCGGTCTGCTTGTCCTTCACGACCGCATCCACTCGCGCGCGGATCTGGTTCATCTTCTTGAAATCCGCGAGCTCCATCATTCGGCCCATTTCTTCCGGCGACACGGCGGCATCTCTTTGGACCGGAAGGATAGCGCCGAGGTTGCGGATGATGTCCGTCCATCCATCGCTGACGAGGTCCTCGTCCTGATTCCCGCCTGAGACCAGCACGTTGAAGTTGTCCATCCGGCGCCGCTGCCAGCCCGGCGTCAGTGTCTTCACCCATTCCGGATCGGTCGGGCGGTTTCGGCGCTCATCGACAGAGGATGGCGTGCGCTGGAAGACGTAAAGTTGCTGCGCGTACTTCCCGAGGTACGGCACACATTGGACTGCGGTCGCGCCGGTGCCGATAACGGCCACCTTCTTATCGCCGAGCTTGTGCAAATTTCCAGTGGTATCGCCGCCCGTGTACCCGTAGTCCCATCGGCTGGTGTGAAAGGTGTGCCCCTTGTAGGTGTCGATGCCGGGGATCCCTGGAAGTTTGGGACGATTCAGCGGCCCGTTCGACATGACGACGAAACGGGCGCGCATACGATCGTCACGGTTGGTGGTAATGATCCACCGGCACTCTTCTTCGTTCCAGGTTATCGCTTTGATCTGCGTCTGAAAGCAGACATCACGGTACAAGTCGAACTTCTTACCGATACGGCGCGAGTGCTCCAGGATCTCCGGCGCGAAGGAGTACTTCTCCTTGGGGATGTAGCCGGTTTCCTCGAGCAGCGGCAGATAGATGTATGCCTCGATATCGCACTGCGCACCGGGATAGCGATTCCAGTACCAGGTGCCGCCGAAGTCGCCGCCCTTCTCGATGATGCGGATGCTCTGCACGCCGGCTTCGCGCAAGCGCGCGCCTGCCAACAGGCCGCCGAAGCCGCCACCGATGATCAGCACCTCTACCTCGTCGGTTAGCGGTTTTCGGGTAAAACCTGGATCGACATAGGGATCGTCGATGTACCGGTTGAAGTCGCCTTTCACTTCGACGTACTGCTCGTTGCCATCAGTTCGCAGGCGCTTGTCGCGCTCCTCGCGGTATTTGTTGCGCAGCGCATCGGGGTCGAAATCGTATCCTTGAACACCATTGGTGCCAGACGAGACCTTTTCAGTATCGCTCATTGCACAATCTCCGTAGTCGCATCGTTCAGTACTTTATCTATCAAATTGCGAGTTCGCTTGAAAAACGAAATCCGCCCGCAGATCGCGCTTCTATCCGCGCAGCCGACCTTCCCGGAATGAGTCCCTAGGAACGGAAGATCTCCACGGGCATTTCGCGTGACGCCTGCCGCGCCGGATAGAGCGTAGCCAACAGGCACAAAACCATAGCGGCGATCGCTACCCATACGAAACTCATCGGGTCCACCGCGATCGGTACCGACGAAATTCCGTAGACCTCGCGTGCGATGTGGATGAAGTGATAGCGCTCGAGCACGACGCATCCGATCGCGCCGAGAAGCAGACCGGCGAAGGTGCCGGCGCCGCCGACGATCATCCCTTTGAAAATGAACACCCGGCGGATTTCCGAAGGCGTCGCGCCCATCGCCATCAAAACCGCGACATCCTTGCGCTTCTCCATCACCACCATGATCAGGGTCGCGATGAGGTTGAAGGCGGCAACCGCGATGAGCAGCATCAGCACCAGCGCGTATACGCGTTTGAGTATCGCGAATCCGGCCGACGCCGATTGGTTGTACTGAACCCAGCTACGCACGCGAAATCGCGCCGGCAGGATCTCGCGCAATGTGTTGGCGACCTGATCCGTGGCGTCGAGCGACGTCAGATGAACATCGATGCCGTCAACCACGCCGGGTCGCCCGAAGAAATTCTGCGCACGCACCAGATCCATGAACACCATGTTGGCGTCGAGGAAAGCCATCCCGGAATCGAAAATCGCGCCGACGATGAAATTCGCACTACGCGCGGTTAGGTTTCCGCCCGCGCCCACAATCGGTGCGATGACGCGAACCGGATCGCCACGCTTCACCTTAAGCTTTTGCGCCAGCGTCAGACCGATCGCGATCGCGCCCTGCGGCGGTTCCTTTGCGGGCGCCGCGGGATTGTAGGCCTTCAGCAAATCCGCCAGGGAGCCCTCGGCCATGTAGCGCGACCATTGCGAAGCGATCACCGGATTGTCGGGCTCGATACCACGTACGACCACGCCGCCAAGCCCGCGTCCCGAGCTGAGCATCGCCTGACCGATAACGAAGGGATCCGACCCGGCGATGTGCGGCACCGCCGCGATCTTCTGTTGAAGTTCGTGATAGTTAGGAATCGATCCTTCGATGCTGACGACTTCCACCTGGAAGCTGAGCGCGAGCACGCGCTGCTTCAGGCTGGCCTCAAAGCCGCCCATCACCGAGAGGGTCACGATCAGCGCGGCCACGCCGATCGTCACGCCGACGGCGCTGAGCAGCGTCGTCACCGAAATGAAGGCGTCTTTGCGGCGTGCGCGCAGGTATCGAAGCGCAATGCGGAGCTCGTATCTCACGATGTGGAGGTGTCGAATTGCCGCCCGTCCGGCGCGACCGCGGAAACTCGCTCGACCGCGATCAGAATATCACGTTTTCCTTCTGCAACTGCTCGATTTCCTCGGTACTGAGGCCGAGCATCCCACGGAAAACTTCATCGTTGTTTTGACCAAGCACCGGCGCGGCGTTGCGAAGCTCACCCGGGGTGCGGCTGAGGCGATGCTGCAATCCTTCATATGGCGACGGGCCCATCTGCTTGTGCTCGAGCCAATGCCAAAAGTCGAACGCCTCGAGATTTTCATCCTGATGCAAATCCATGCAGTTCTGCACCGGATACGCGGCGACGCCGGCCGCCTGCAACCTTGCCGTCAGATCGCTTGCGGAATGCTTGCGCGTGAGACCGCCCATGGATTGATCGAGCGCCTCGCGATTTTCGATTCGCGACAGCTGGGTGGCAAATCGCGCATCGCTCGCGTCCGCTCCCAGAGCGTTGCGCATCAATTCCCATTCAGCGTCGTTCGCCACCGCAATCGCGATCCAGCGCTCCTCAGTTCCCTCGTCGGCGCATCGATAGGCGCCATGCGGGGCGTATCGCATCGACGCGTTCCCGCGCGGTCCCAGCTCGCGGCCGGTTGCGAAATAGTCGATCAGCGCGGGCGCGAGGTTGTGCAGCGCGGCCTCGTACTGCGACATATCGATGTATTGGCCCTTGCCGGTGCGCCGCTTGTAGTCGAGCGCCGCGATCAGCGCCGAAGTGAGAAGTCGCGGCGCGACGAAATCGCTGTACGCGCCGTAGGGGGGAGCAGGCGGCTGCCCCTCGCCGTAGCCGGAGATGTAGTAAAAGCCCGACAGCGCCGCCATCAGCTGGCCGAACCCCGGATACATCGCATTGGGGCCGGTCTGACCCTGCATACAGGTCGAGAACATGATGAGGTCGGATTTGATTTGGCGCAGGCGCTCGTAATCGAGTCCCCAGTTGCGCATTGCCTTCGGCGTGAAACTCTCAGACACGATATCCGCCCATGGGACCAGTCTCAGAATCAGCTCGCGCGCCCTGGGCTTGCCGAGATCGAGCGTGATGCCCTTCTTCGAGGTGTTGTAGCTCGCGAAGAACTGGCTGTTGTTCGGACCGGGCTGGCCGTCCTTCCAGGGCGGCGCGATCCGAAGCACATCGAGGCGCGAGACCGATTCTACGCGGATTACCTCGGCGCCATTGTCGGCCAGGTACTTGGTGGTAATCGGCCCGACCCCAACCCACGCGAAGTCGAGGACGTGTACTCCTTCGAAGGCGTAACGGCTCATTGCATTCCTCGCGGGTCAGATCGCGCCGATCGCGCGCAGCTCGCCGAGTTGTTCCGCGCTTCGACCCAGCAGCTCGCCATAGATATCGTCGTTATGCTCGCCCAGCTGCGGCGCGCGACGATTGATGGTGATCGGGGTTTCACTGAGTTTCGCAAACGGGCCAGGCATCGTGAGCGGGCGGCCCAAGGTTTCGACATGATCGACCTCGACGAAATACCCACGCGCCTTCAGTTGCACGTCGCGCGCAATGTCAGCCTCGGTCGCGACCGGCGCAAGCAGCAGTCGGCGCTTCAGCGTCTGCGCGTAGATTTCTTCTTTCGTCATCGTCATGAAGAACTTCTCGATGCTGTCCTCCATGTCGGTGATGTGCGCAAGATCGTCCGCAGTCGCTTTCATGAACAGTCCCGGCGTCCAGGCGCTCCAGTCCATGGTCTTCATCCAGTCGGCGCCGAAACCGCCTTCGATCACCCAATCCATGAGATTCTTGGTGGTCGGACCCGGACCGATTACGCTCGAGATGTAGCCGTTCTTGCAGCGGTAAACCACTTTGCGCCGCACTCCCAGCGATCCCGCGTACACGCCGGAGCGGCTGAGATGATTGCCATGCAGGATCGGCATCGCCTGCTCGTTCATCAACGTCCACACGATGCAGGCCTGCATGTTGACGATGACGCGCTGGCCGAGCCCGTCGGTCTGGCGCGGGTAATGCGCGATCAGCGAGGATACCGCCGCCTCAGCGCCCGCGTGCAGCCCGGCTTGCGGAAGCGCCATCTGAATCGGCGGCTTACCCTCTTCGCCCATCAGGTACATCATTCCGCCCGCCGCCCACGAAATGATATCCGCCCATTTGTAATCTTTGCCCGGGCCCTTGTCGCCGAAGGGAGTTATCGAGGTGTAGACGAGTCGCGGGTTGAGCTTCGTCAAAGCGTCATAGCCGAGCCCGATCGAATCGAGGTAGCCGAGCTGGAACGACTCGACCAGGAAGTCGCATTTCGTCGCGAGCTCGGCGACGATCGCGCGGCCATCGGCACACTCGAGGTTGGCGGTGACGGATTTTTTCCCGGCTTGATACGCGATGAAATAGAGACTGCGATCGAGTCCGACCTTGTCTTCGAGAAACGGCGGAATATCGCGCGTCGAGCATCCGCCGGGCGGCTCGACCTTGATCACCTCGGCGCCTAGGTCGGCGAATATTTTGCCGCACATCGCGCCCTTCTCGTCGGTGAGATCGAGCATCCGGAAACCCTTCAATAGTTCTGAAGCCATCGTCCTCTTCTTACGGTCGGAAATGGGCGCACAGACAATGCGCGCGCCAGTGCGCGCATTCTAACGCGACGAGGCTTGAGTTTGGAAA
>JBGPMZ010000120.1:0-7264 GCA_041487255.1 Binataceae bacterium (SeqCode)
CAGGGCGGACGCGGCGGACGCATCATCAATACTGCCTCGATTGCGGGCAAGCGCGGTGGCCCCGGAATGGCGGCGTACTCGGCGGCGAAGCATGGTGTCATCGGCCTGACCCGCAGCCTCGCGCTCGAACTCGGGCAGTTCGGCATCACCGTCAATGCGGTATGTCCCGGCTTCGTCGAGACCCAGCTCTTTGAGGGTCTTTTGCAGATGGTCAGTACGACCCAGAGCACCGACCGCGAAGGCGCGCGGAAATTTTTCACGCGCCAGGTGCCGATGGGCAGGATGGAAACCGGCGACGATGTTGCGAATGTGGTGGCGTTCCTCGCCTCGGACGACGGCAACTATATGACCGGGCAGGCGCTCAACATCTGCGGCGGCGTTGAGTGGCACTGAAATAGGAAGCGTGGCCCCTCTCTCATCGAGTGGCGATGGGAGAGGGCATCGAAATGGTTTAGTGCTTCGCAACCAGCTTCGCGTTGCCGTTTTCGTCGTACTCGTAGACTTCCCCGGCTGCTTCGGCGCGGGTCTTCTTGTGCGAGCCATCGCAGTAGGGCTTGTTCTTCGATAGTCCGCATCCGCAGATGTAGATCGGCAGTTCGGTCCCTTCCGGAATTTCGTAGGGCGCTTGCGCGTCATGCTTAACGACTCGAGCCATGTGATGTCCCTCGCTTGATGAGTGGCGGCGCGTTGCCGCATCGTTCTCGCGCCACTAAAGAACACAGCGCGCCGGTTCGTCAACCGCTCAACTGATGGGTTGATGAATCGCTTCGGCGGCTTCGATGACTCCGCCGACCTTGCGATGCGGGTCGGCGCCGAGCACCAGCGCGATCAGCGTGAGGCTGGTCATGACGGTGCCGGCCATCGACATCGAGACCAGCCACGGCAGATATCGTTTGTCGAAGAGGCGGGGAAGTTCGCCCCGGCGATAGAGAATCGGAAGTGCGCACATCGCCGCGATGCTCGTGACCGCGGCGCGGAAGAGAATCGGATCGAGGCGCACCGCGGCATAGCGAGTCAGCACCGGCTGCGTCGCACCGATGAGGGTGTTCGCGACCGCCATCGCGAAGCCAATCTGAAAGGCGCGTGAGTGGCGATGCTGCCGCGTGGAGGCCGCGCGCTGATTCGGCGATGCGGTCATTTTAAGTATTCCTCGGACTACGCTTCGCTCCGCCCTCGGAGCGGCTACGCCGCGGCTGCGCCCGCTTCGCGCCTCACTTCTCGATATTCCAGGGACTTTTAATATTCCTCGGACTACGCTGCGCTCCACCCTCGGAGCGGCCGCGTTACGACCTTGCGTACACCACCGCGACCACCAGCATTGCGAGCGCGATCCGGTACCATGCGAAGGGCTTGTAGGTGCGGGTCCGCACGAACCTGACCAGCGCCGCGATCGCGAGGAGTCCGAACACCGCCGAGGACATGAATCCTGAGATTACTACCGCGTTGATGCCCGCGTGCACGATCTTCGGCGCCTCGTGGAGGCCTGCTCCGGCAATGATCGGCGTGGCCATGAGAAAGGAAAAGTTCGCGGCATCCTGACGCGCGACGCCCAACACGCGGCCGGCTGTGATGGTCGAACCGGAGCGTGATACGCCCGGGACTATCGCCAACGCCTGGCTCAGGCCGATCAGGATGGCGTCGCCCAAGGTGAGGTGGCCAATGTCCTTCGCCTCGCGGCCCATGACATCGGCGGCCCATAGCACGACGCCCATCAGCGTCAGGGTGCATGCGATGAGAATCGGCGACCGAAAAACCGTCTCGGCCTCCTTCTCGAGGAGCAGCCCGACTATCGCCCCAGGTATCGAGGCTACGATAAGCAGCATCAGCAGCCGTCTTGAGGCTGGATCGGGCCGCACCACTGAGAGCGCCATCGCGAGCCACTCGCGCCAATAGTAGATGAGGAGTGCCAGCAGCGTCCCCAGATGCAACGCGACATCGAACGCGAGGCCAGGATCATCCCACCCGAATAGCCATGGAAACAGCACCAGATGTGCCGAGCTCGAAACCGGTAGGAACTCGGTCAATCCCTGGACTGCGCCGAGGATGAGGGCCTGTAATTCGGTAATCATGTAGCTTTCCTCAGCTTATTCCAGATGTCGCAGTTGCATCCTTATGCTTCCCTAGACTCTCTTGGCCATTTTTCTGCGGATGGCATCCTCTAACAAGCACCCTTGACCGGCAGGCGAGTTACCTTACAATTAGTTCTGGTTATGGAGGCTAACGGGGGGTCAGGAGGACCAGGGCCGATGTTCCGAAACAGCAGAGGCAAGGTAATACCACTACGCGAGGGTAATGTAGTCGCCGACGCAGACGGCGTCTCGAGTGGAGCGATTGACACCCTGCGCGCCGCGGCAACTCGGCCGTTCCCGTCGGTATCGACGACCCCGCGGCTGCCGGCGATGATTCCCGACGAGATTCTCGAATACTTCGGCTGGGTTTTCTGCCAAGGTGGGTTCCTGAATCTGCACATGACCTTCGAGCAATTTCTTTCGGTCGTGGCGGCGGTGAATCCGGGCGCGCTCTGCCCGGAATACGATGCCAGCGCGGCCGTAGTCGCCGACTGATCGCGCTTCGGTTCCCGCCGAAATCGAGGATTGCCATCGCATCGCTCAGGGTTCGCCCGTGGTACGCGGCGTGGCCGGATTGGGCTTCGGAATCAACGAATTGGCTACCCATACGCTCTGAAGTCCAGCGGTATCGCCAACCGACTTGAGCCCGTTGTCTTTCGCGATTTGAAGCCAATTGTCGGGCTTGCCGGTGGCGCGCTTGGAGAGCGCCGCGAGGTCCTCCCCTGGTAGCAGGGCAAAATTGACCCCGCCGCTGCCTGGGGTCAGCGGGGGTGGTGGCAGCCTCGATGCGAGCTGGTCGAAATCGGTGAAAAGATTGAGCTTTATGCTCGCCTTATAACCGTCTATCTCGTCACCGGGAATGTTCTCGGTGCGGACATTCGCGATGATCTTGCTGCGACGGCTTCCCTCGGAAACGATTTTGATCTCGTATCGATATTGCGCCACGTTGCCGACTAGGTTGGAGAGCGTGCCTTCGGGCTTGTCGGCCAGCTTCCAGTGCGTGACAATCTTATGCTGGGGCTGGCGATCGAAGAGCACCCCTTGACCACGCAGGACGTCCTGCGTCATCACAAAGGCCTGATCGTCCGCGAAGTCGACCTCATGCTCCTCGCCGACCGCGACATCGTTGTCGGAATGAGTCCAGTAGCGCCCGAAGCATCCTGGCAGCGGGGCCAAAATGGTGAAGATGGCGGCGCTGACAAAGACTGGAATTGCGAGCCTGAAAGTTGGTGACAAAATCCCCTCCGCCATCGCGGGATCAAGGAAACCACGCACTATCCAGGTGCGCAAGTATCGCGACGGGAAAGCTTAGCAGGGTGCTGAGAAAAGCCCACGGGACTCGGCGATGCGGAAAGGCTCTCAACACCCTGGGTGCGCAAACTGGCCGCTTTCCTTCATCTTCTCACCCTACTGGGAACGACAAAAGTGAGGGCGCAGGCGGTTGAAAACTTCGTTCAGTAGCCTGCCAGGGGAGTCCGCTTTACCTGGAGCATTGTAAAAATTCGTCTCAAACGATAACTAATACTCCCTCTTTATGGCACCCAGTAACCAGGCGCGTCATGTAGTAGCGGTGGTCGGCGCGGCCACCGCAGGATCCGAAATCGCCCGGATTCTCGCGCAGCGCGGCGCCCTCGTCATCGTCCTTGAGCAGAACCTCCGGCCCTATGGAAAAATCGAGGATGGACTCCCGCGATGGCACGTCAAGCAGCGCAAGGACGAGTACGAGGAGATCAACCAGCGCCTCGAACATCCCAATATCGAGCTCGTCCCGAACAGCCGGCTCGGGCGCGACATCGATTTCGAGGATCTGCGCACCCAATGGGGCCTCAATGTCCTCGTGCTGACCCACGGCGCATGGCGCGATCGCCCGTTCCCCGTCGAGGGCGCCGATCAGTTCATCGATCGCGGCCTGGTCTATCAGAATCCGCTCATCTACTGGTTCAACCACTACCCCGAGAAAAGCTACAACGGCCCGCGCTATGAACTGACACCCGGCGCGATTGTCGTCGGCGGCGGCCTGGCCTCCATCGACGTGGTCAAGGTGCTGCAGATCGAGATGACGCTAAAGGCGCTCGCCGCGCGCGGCATCAACGAAGATATGGTGCGGCTGGAGCGCGAGGGCGTCGAACCGGTCGTAGACTCGCATGGGCTCAAGTACGCTGACCTCGCGATCAAGCCGTGCAAGCTGTTCTATCGCCGCCGCGTTATCGATATGCCGCTGTCGGATATACCTCCTGAGGCGCCACTCAAGCGTCAGGAGGCGATGCGCAACGCCCGTGGCAAGATTCTCGAAAAAGCGATGCGCAAGTTTTTGTTCGAGTTTCAGGAACTTCGCGTGCCGACCGGCGTCATCGTCGAGAACGGCAGGATGGTGGGCGTCAACTTCAGCCGCACCGAAGTCGCTGACGGACAAGTCCGCACGATTCCCGATACCGGCGAAGAAGCACGCGCCGCTCTCACCATCAGCTCGATCGGCAGCATCCCCGAGCCGATTCCGGGCGTACCGCAGAAGGGCGAGGTCTATCAATACCGCGACGTCAAGAACGGACTGCTATTTGATGGCCCCACGGCGGTGTTCGCGGCGGGCAACGTGCTTACGGGCAAGGGCAACATCAAGGACTCGCTCGAAAGCGGCACTGAGATAGGCACGCTGGTCGCAGAGAACTACCTGGGTCTGACCGACGAGAAGCTGATGCTTACCGAGAACGCGCGCCAGCAGGCGGAGGCCGAAGGGCACGAAATCGCCGCCGTGATGGACAAGCGCCCGGAGTTAGAACGCCCTCAGGTTGACGCGATTCTGGCGAAGGTGCGCGAGCGCCAGAAGGCGGCCGGCTATGGCGGCAACTATCGCGAGTGGATCGCGAGGGTGGCTCCGCCGGATTTGCAGTAAGCCGCCTCCAATTGTTCATTTTTCGCCGAACCATTCGATGCGGAGGCGAAGGGCGCGAGCTGCCGCCGCAAAGGTTCTGTCTGCGGTTGCGACACTTTCGGCCCCGATGTCGCTCGCGATTGCAAGATGGAGAGCGTCCAGTGTTCTGAGGGGAATCGTCGTCAGTCTGACCAGGACGTCGCGCGCGGAGATTGCGTGCCGGTCTTCGAGCGGATGCACCTCCAGAAATCCTTGGGCTATCTCGTCATCAAAGAGCGCGGTCGCTCGCCTCTCCATGCTCGCGTCAATCTCGTGGTTACGTCGCCTACGTCCGAGCAGACAGCGCATCTCGACTATCGTAAGGCGGCTGATCGAAGCAGAGGCAATTCCTCCGAGGAACCGATCGAGCTCGTCTGAGCCTGTCTCGCTCAGATATCGCTTGGCCAACGCGCTGGTATCGATGTAGATGATGTAGGCTCAGCGCTCGTCCCGATCTTGACGAACCAATATCTCGCTGGGCACCTTCATCCGCGGCATTGAAGCCCGAAACTCGGCTCGCGAGGGCATTCCGCCCTTAGGACGGACCGGAAGGATTCTGGCCAAGGGCCGTCCTCTGCGCGTAACGATGACCTCGCCGGCCTCCGCAATCAATTCGTCCAGATGCGGGAGTGCGGATCTCATTTCACGAATGCTCAAGGTCTTCACGTGACACATTATATCCGCTTGTGTCACTTAGCTCAACCACTCGCCTGTTAAGTTTCGACGCGCGCCTCGGTACAATCGTCGCTCTATTTTCCCTTCGGCAGGAGTAGCTCCGTGGATGAATTGAAGCGTACCGATCCCGAGATCTATGAACTGATCAAAAGCGAGGAGCGCTACGAGATCGATTCGGTCCGGCTCATCCCCTCGGAGAACTACGCCTCCAAAGCCGTACTCGAGGCCAGCGGCTCGATCCTGCAAAACAAATATTCCGAAGGCTACCCCGGCAAGCGCTATTACGAAGGCCAGCGCTACATCGATCAGATCGAAACCCTCGCGATCGAGCGTGCGAAGAAACTCTTCGGTGTCGAGCACGCCAATGTGCAGCCATACTCGGGCTCGCCCGCCAACCTCGCGGTGTATTCCGGCCTGCTGAAACCGGGCGAGACTATCATGGGCCTGACGCTTCCGCACGGCGGCCATCTCACGCACGGATGGAACGCGAGCATGACCAGCAAATTCTGGAAGTCGGTGTCGTACGGTGTCGACCGCGAGACCCATCGCATCGATTACGATGTGGTGCGCGACCTCGCACGCAAGGAAAAGCCGCGCATCATCGTGGCGGGAGCGACCGCCTATCCACGCATCATCGATTTCAAGGCGTTTGGCGATATCGCGAAGGAGGTCGGCGCATACTTCCTCGCCGATATCGCGCACATCGCCGGCCTCATCGTAGGAGGGGTGCACCCCTCGCCGGTGCCGTATGCCGATGTGATCAGCACCACCACGCACAAGACTCTGCGCGGGCCGCGTGGCGCGATGATCATGTGCACCAATGCCGTCGCAGCCGACATCGATCGCGCGGTTTTTCCCGCACTCCAGGGCGGGCCGCATAACCACACCACGGCGGCAATCGCGGTGGCGCTCAAGGAGGCCGCGGCGCCGGAGTTCAAGACCTATGCGCAGAACATCGTGCGCAATGCGAAAGCGCTCGCCGAGGAACTCCTCGCGCGCGGCTTTAGCCTCGTGTCCGGCGGCACCGACAATCACCTGCTACTCATCGACCTGACCAATAAGAAGGTCACCGGAAAGAAAGCCGCCGCCGCGCTCGATAAGGCGGGAATCGTATGCAACTCGAACACGGTTCCTTATGACCCGCGCAAGCCGTTCAGTCCCAGCGGGATCCGCCTCGGCACGCCGGCCGTGACCTCGCGCGGGATGGGCGAGGCGGAAATGCGCCTCATCGGCAAGTGGATGGACGACGCCGTTGCGCATGCCAACGATGACGGCGCGCTCGCGCGCATTGCGGGCGAGGTGTGCGAGATGTGCCGGAAGTTCCCCGCACCGGGTATCGCCCAAAGCTGACCGGCGCTTTCGCCTCTTCCCTTTTGGAGGCGATCGGTAAATCCTGAAGGATCCGCCCGCGGCGGGAGTCCATCCAGCCTGAGTCGCCGCGCATGGGAAGGGAAATGGCTTTGGTCCTTCGGGCGATGCAGCAACCTCGCGCAGCTATGCTGGATTACATAAACGAAGCCAAACTATCCAGCAAATACAAGGGTTTTTCCTTGTGCGACTCCGCTTTGATAAGGCCCTTCTGGGGATCGGAGCGCGTGCGAAAAAAAATGCA
>JBGPMZ010000121.1:0-7260 GCA_041487255.1 Binataceae bacterium (SeqCode)
CAAACGCAGGCCTTCCGATTGGACTACAAATTGTAGGACGTCCGAATGGCGAGTTCGATCTGCTGTCGCTGGCCGCATCTTATGAGTCAGCTCGTCCATGGAAGCAATTGCGCCCGTCCATATTCGCCGACGCCGCTGGACGAAGTAGGTTGAGTCAATGAAAACTGTCGATCCCGCGAAGATCGAAGACTACCACGCGCACATCTACTACAAGGCCGATACGCGAAAGGTTGCGGCGCGTTTACGCGCGGCGATCGAGAATACCTTCACCGTCGAAATGGGGCGCTGGCACGACGAGCCCGTCGGACCTCATCCGCGATCGATGTACCAAGTCAAATTCGCGAAGAGCAAATTCAACCGCCTCGTGCCGTGGCTGATGTTGAATCGACGCGGCCTCGATGTCCTGGTGCATCCCAACACCGGCGACGCGTACGAGGATCACGCGACGCACGCGCTCTGGCTCGGTGCGAAGCTGAAGTTGCGCCTCGGCTTCCTGCGCAATCTTCCCAGGCGCTAACCCAAGTCAGCGATTGAGATCCGGGATGACGTGCTTCCCGATGAGCTCCATGCTGCGCATGATTTTGCTGTGCTCGAGTCCGCCGAACTGCACCCAGGTCAGCATCTGATCGACGCCCATCTCGCGATAAGTGCCAAACAGCTTCACGATTTCCGCCGGTGTTCCGACCGCGATTATGCCGTCGCGAATACGCTGCTCGATATCGCCGGTAGCGGCGCCCGCGCGTTGCTGCTCGGTCAGATACTTGTAAGATTCCGCCTTGCGCTCGCGGCCTTTCTCCGCCCACGGAAGAAATAATTCGGCGGCGAGTTGAGCGACGATGTCCAATGGCTTGGTGACGTCCGCGACCGCTTGCTCATGGGTCTCGGCGCAGTAAGTCTGAATCAGGACTGCGGATTGATCGTTGACGACACCCGACACCGGTTCCGCATGTTTCACCGCATCCTTGTAGGCCGCGATGCGTGGCGCAACTTCCTCCGGCGTACCGGTGACGAAGCCGAGCATCCCGAGGCCCTTGCGGCCGGCGAGATTAAAGGTTTCGGGATTGGTGCCGGCCAGCCACATCGGTGGATGCGGCTTTTGAATCGGCTTCGGGACCACGTAGCTCTTCGGGATGTTGTAGAAGCGCCCCTGGTACTCGATGTAGTCGTCCTTCCAGCTTCGCACCAGCACCTCGACCGACTCGGCCCACATCGCTTGCGTGTCGTCGGGGTTGACCTCGAAGCCGTCGAGTTCCTGCAGCGTCACGGCGCGGCCGGTCCCGAGCTCAACGCGCCCACCGGTCAGGATATCCAGTACGGCGGCCCGTTCCGCCACTCGCAACGCATGATTGAAGTTGCGCGGCAGTAGCGCGATCCCATGACCGATTCGAATGCGCGAGGTGATTTGACTTAGCGCTCCGAACAAAACCTCGGGCGCCGGGCAGTGCGACCATTGCGGAAGCAAATGATGCTCGACCGCCCACACATAGCCCCATCCGAGCTTGTCCGCGAGCACTACCTGCTCCAGGACCTCGCCATAGGCGCGCGCCTCGATGCCGGGTGTCCATGGTTTCGGAATCTGAATCTCGTATAGCAGACCAAGCTTCATTTCGCTTTTCCTTTGCCTGTGCGATTAGCGAGGGCGAAGTTTCACGAACTCCGGATGCCTGAATGGATCGCCGGGTGCGAGCGTCTCCGGAAGTCTAGCCAGCGCCGATCGCGTGTCTTCCTGCTCCGGTTCGCGACGAAACGGCGGTGTGGTTGCCTCGATGCCGGTAGGACGCCGCGTGTATACAGCATCGTCGCCGAAAAATCGCAGCGACAGGGTGCGACGCCGAATGCTCCCATGCGTCGGCGCGCCGCCATGCAGCATCGCGGGATGAAACACTACAACGTCGCCGGGCTGCACGGCCCACGACACGATATCCCACCTCGCGCGCTCGGCCTCGATATCCGGCAGCCGCGGCAGTACGCCGTTGCCGTAGAGCGGCGCGGTATCATCGTCGGGATCAAAGCGCGAACCGTCGTAGAGCACCCCGCGATGTGACGCGCGCACGAACTCCAGCGAGTTTTCTTTTGCTACAGGTTCGAAGCTGATCCACACCACCGCGATGTCGTTCCCGTCGATCGGCAGGTACGACGAATCCTGATGCCACGGGGTGCGCCGGCTCTCGCCGCCTTCCTTCAGGAATACCTGCTCGTACATGAACCACACATCGGGCTTGCCCCACAGCGCCGCGGCGATATCGGCGGCGGGCGATTCCTCGAGCATCTTTCGATATGCGCCGATCGCTTTCGGATTCGCGAGATCCTGATAGAACGTCGCGGCCGAATCTTTGGTCACAAAATTCGCCGCGCCCGGGCTCGGATGCGCGAGGCTCCAGTTGTAGGCCTCCTCCGCCATCCGCAGCGACGCGGCATCGAGCGCATTGCCGATGAACACGCCCCCGTTTTCACGAAACTCGTTTGCCTGAGACTCTTCCAATGTCACGTGGCGCGACCTCTCGTTCGTTTTCAAAGTCGTCGCGCAAAATTATGCGCGCCGATGGTGATCCATCGCACATCTCGATGCTTCGCGCCATTTCGACGGACGAATTTTCAGCGAGCTAGAGACTGCGCAGGGCGGGAAGAACTTCGCGATTGAAAAGCTGATCGTGCAGGATGAGATGGAAACAATCCACGCCGAGCGCGTGAAATTGCCGCATTCGCTCGAGGATGGTGTCGGGACTTCCGATGAGCCGGCTCGCATAGCCCTCATTGGTATCGAGGAAGCTCAGCTTGTCCTCCGAGGCCCACATCCCGCGCGCGCCGGAGGTCTTCTCGATTCGACGCGCGATGATCGCCGGATCGATCGCATCGGTCATCGTCGCGATTTCCGCATCGGCTTCGGCATCGGTGTTGCGGCATAGCGGGATGGCGTAAAGGGCGAAGCGCACCTGGCGTCCCAAAGCGGTCGCGCGAGCGCGCACCTTTTCGATGATGCCGCCGATTTTTTCCGGCGGGCCGCCATTGAGGAACATCCAATCGGAGTGCCGCGCCGCCATCTCGATCGCTGCGGGTGACTGGCCGCCTTGCCAGGTCTCCAGGGGTGCAATCGGCCGCGGCTCTAGGCGCAGGCCGCGCGTCCGATAGAAACGACCATCGTAGTTTACTTCGTTTCCGCTCCATGCCTGTTGCAGCACTTCGATGAATTCAATCGATCGCGCATAGCGCTCGTCGTGCTCGAGGAGGTCGGCGCCGAACATTCCGAACTCCGCCTCATGCCATCCCGAGGTGACGTTGATGGACCATCGCCCGCCGGTGAGGCGATCGATCGTCGCGCCCCACTTTGCGATCACGGCGGGAAGAAAGAAACCTGGATGAATCGCCGTGATGAGGCGGATACGACTGGTTTGCGCCGCATAGAATGCGGTCATCGCGATGCAGTCGTAGGTCGAGCCCTCGATTTCCGCACCCGTGCCCCACCATCGTTGCGCGACCAGCAGGTAGTCTATGCCGAGTTCCTCCGCCACGCGCACACCCTTCAGCAAACGCTCCTGCAGAGCATCACCGGAGAGTTCGGCGACGGACGAACGCGATGACTCACGAATCTTCTTCGTGAGCTGCAGCCCCGCCATCGCGGTAGGAGCAAAGGTGCTGGTGAGGATTGCGCTCATGTTGTTGGGACTCTTTCGGATAAGAGGCCTTCCTTCTCATATATGAACCCTGCCCGGTTGCAAGTGAATGACGGTCTCGGCGAAAGAAGAGATGTGCTTGGCGATCGCGTGTCACTTCAGCATGCGCGTTGTGCCCGTTTGCCGCGCTGGCGGCAGCAGATACTCACCCGAATGCTGAAGTGATATTCCGTGGTTAGGCGCGTCCGAGGTTCTTCAGCTTCGCCTTCGGCTCGCTTCAGAATGACATGAGAGGGAGCGACGCTCGCTTCAGAATGACAAAGGGAAGGGTCGGTGGTGCCAGGAACTGCGTGCTACTTCGCCGATGCTTTCAGCTCGATCGGCTCATAGTAGAACTTGTCACCCAGCCCCATCACCTCGGCGAAGAATTCTGGGCCCGAGGCTTTTCCCGTTTGTTCCAACTCCCACGTTTGGCGCTTGAAGCTCCAGCTCTCCGGGCGCAGGCGGCGCGCCTCAGCGAAGAATTTCAGCGCCTCGTCGCGATGACCTTTTTCAAAGAGATATTCGCCGAGACGAAAGTTAGCAGTCGCGAGCGCATCGGTGTCGTCGGGTCCTACCGCTCTGCGCCGGGCTTCGTCAGGAGGAAGTGCGAACTCGCTGCGATCGCCTTTCGCGACCCAGTCGCGGATCGCATCGACGTATGAACGACGCAGCCGCTTACCCTCGGCGGTAACTTCCTTTGGAATCTCGAACGTCTTGGGATCGATGTGCCGAACGACGTCGGCTACACCGGAAGGCTCCGCCGGCCGCACCACGCGTCCCTTCTCATCGATCCAGACGTTCATCGGCACGTTGATGAATTCGTACAATTCACCGGTGATGTGCTTCTGATCGATTAGACACGGGTACTGCGGAACGCCGGCGCGGCTTAAGAATCCCTCGTCCCATCCCATGATGTCCTGCAGCAGTGGCGGAAGCTCGGTCGATGCGGGCCGGATGAAATCGCGAACGGCTGGCGCTCCGGCGCTATCGAGCGCGACGGCGATAATCGTAAAGCCCTTGTCCTTCAGCTCTTCGTAAAGGCCCTGCCAGACTGGCAGGTCATAGCGGCATCCTCACCATGAGGCCCATGCGGCGAGGAGAACCTTCTTGCCGCGGTAGTCGGACAGACGATGCAGCTTGCCGTCAAGGTCGGGCAGCTCGAAATCCGGCGCCTGGAGCGAGGCGAGGGCGGCGCGGCGGGTCGCGGCAGCTTCGCCGAAATACCACACGCCGTTCTTGTCATCGTGTACGACTGGCTGGCCGAGATGGCGCGCGAGTGCCGCGAGGTTGAAGGCGCGGCCGCTATCGCGAACGAATTCCGTTTCGCGGGCTGGCGGAATCGGAATGCATACATCGCCCATGCAGGCGCCTTCGGGCTTGAGTTCCCATCCGCTCGCCGTTTTCAGGTCGGCGCTGCTGAGCCATAGGTTGTCGCCCTCAGCCTTCGCGCCGCCGATCTGCGAAGCGCGGCCTCCATAGATGATGTCGATAGCCATGACGCATCCTCCTCCTTAAGGCATCGTCACTCTACCAAATGGCGCGCAAAGCCCAAGAGACCAAAAGATCGCACGTTCGTGACAACGGCGCGGGTTGTGTGCTTAATCATCATCTGAATTCTGACGATGGCTAACCATTCAAATCCCGACGCCGTGATTATCGGCGGCGGAATCGGCGGCAGCGCGCTCGCCATCACGCTGGCGCGCGCCGGAATCGCGGTTACCATCCTTGAAAAATCCACCGTACATGTCGACCACGTGCGCGGCGAATGGGTAGCTCCTTGGGGCGTCGCGGAAACGCAGCGCCTCGGATTGTACGACCTACTGATGAGCGCGGGCGGGCATCATCTGAAACGGCACATTCCGTTTGGCGACGATATCGACATCGAAACTGCGCGGGGGCAGACGATCGAGTTTGCGGCCTTTGAGGGCGCGGGATTCAAGCCGCCGCTATGTATGCGGCATCCGTACATGTGCGACGTCCTCAATGCGGAAGCGATCGCGTGCGGAGCAGAGCTGCTGCGCGACGTGAGCGACGTGGAAGTTACGGCGGGAGCCTCGCCTGGAGTTTCGCCAATGGTGCGGTTTCGGCATGCGGGGCGCGCGCGGGAATTCAAACCTCGAATCGTGATCGGCGCCGACGGCCGCAACTCGCTGGTGCGACGCCAGGCAGGCATCGAAGAGCATCGCGATCCGACGCATCACTTGATGGCGGGGCTGCTGATCGACCATGCGGATGGATGGCCCGAAGACCTCCAGATTTTTGGCACCGAGGACAACATAAGCTTCCTCGCATTTCCTCAGTCACCCAGTCGCGTGCGGCTTTACATATGTTATGGACTCGACGATCGGCGTCGTTTTGCCGGCGCGGACAATCAGGCGCGCTTCCTCGAAGCGTTCCAGCTGAGCTGCGTGCCGGGAAGCGAGCACCTCGCGAATGCGACCCCGGCCGGACCCTGCAATTCATACGGCAATGAGGACACCTGGACGGATGTTCCTTACGCGCCGGGCGTGGTGCTCATCGGCGATGCGGCCGGACACAACGATCCGATCATCGGGCAGGGGCTTTCAATCACCTATCGCGACGTGCGCATCGTGCGCGACCTGATGCTGGAGAATCGCGACTGGTCGGCAGAGACATTTCGTCCCTACGCCGAGGAGCGGCGCGAGCGGATGCGGCGTCTGCGGATCACGGCTTGGGCGTCGACGATTCTGAACGTTGAGTTCGGAGCGCATGCGCGCGAGCGCAGGATAAAGGTTCGCGAGGAACGCGCGCGCAACAATGTCAATCTTCCTGACCTCGCGCCGGCCGTGTTCATCGGACCGGAAATGCTTCCCGCCGAGATGTTTTCGCAAGAGCTACTGGATCGATTGCGCGCGATGTGAGGAGCCAAGATCCCTGATGCCCTCCTTGGAAGAAGCGCTGGCGCAGTACATCCAACTGAAAATGCCCGAGGCCGGGCAGGTTCGCGTCGATCAGTTGGAGCAGATATCCGGCGGTGCGTCGAGCCAGACCTATAGCTTTCGCGTCTCGTACCGCGAGGCTGGGCAGGAGCGCCACCGCCGGCTAATCGTGAGACGCGACCCCGCCGCCAGCCTGATCGACACCGATCGCAAAATCGAGTTTGCGGCCTACCAGGCGTTTTTCAAAACGCGCGTGCCGGTGCCGGAGGTGTTGTGGCTCGAGGACGATCCGCGTCACCTCGGCAGTCCGTTCTTCATCAGCGTCGAGGTAAGCGGATTTCAGGCCGCGCCCGCGCGAATGTTGCTGGAGCCCTACGCGGCGCATCATGAAAAGATCGCGCAGCAGAAGTGGTCGTTCCTCGGTGAGATTGCGAAGCAGGATCCCGCGAAGTTGGGGCTGGTGGGCACCATGGAAGCCGTCGCGCCCGATCAATGCTGGAAGCGCGAGCTACACTATTGGGAAGGCGTGCTCGACTCGGACGAGCTGATTCCGCAGCCGATAATGCGCGCCGCGATTCGATGGATGCGCCGCAATCCGCCGTCGCCCGCGCGGAAGGTCAGCGTCGTGCACGGAGACTACCGGACCGGCAATTTTCTCTACGACGAGGAGGGTTGCATCCATGCGATCCTCGATTGGGAAATGTCGC
>JBGPMZ010000122.1:0-7199 GCA_041487255.1 Binataceae bacterium (SeqCode)
CTTGCTCGACGGTGCCGGCGGCGTTGAACACCGGGATAATGACCGAGACGCGCGGCATCGGCTGAGTTGCCGCTCTACGCGGTCACGCCGGAGTTCATCAGTGGCGCGGGTGAAATCGAATGGGAAGACTTCGTCTTCCAGATGGACAAGTCGCGAACGATCAGCCGCTCGAGCGCTTCGATCTCCGGACGAAAGTGTTCGCGCAGTCGCGCATCGATTTCCGGCTCAAGCGCGCCAAACTCCTCGCCGCCCCCGAAGCACAAACTCCAGACGCCGGCTTGGTCGAGTATGTCAACCGCGCGATGCCATCGGTGAAGTCGCATCCAGTCGCGCGCGTTGCGCGCATTCTGCGCGAGCCTGCGACTGCGCGGTGCATGCGTGACGGCGTTGACCCGCTCCGACGCGATCGAACTTTCCACCTCGATTCGCCCCGCGCCGATGAACTCACAGATCCGATCGAGGAACTTCTGCGGCGATTGCTCGAGGTCATCGTAGAGGCAGACGAGCACGCGATCTTTGCCAAAACTCCGCTGCCAATTCGCGAGATGATGCGCATAGCGGCTCGACTCGCGAATGATCCGATTTTTCGCCACCGTCTCCTCTAAGCTCACCCGCGTCCACGCGTCGCGGCGCATTACCCGATACGACGAATAGGCGCGCTCAACCGGATCGCGCAGCGTCACCACGATCTTCGCACCAGGAATACCCTTCTCGATTCGCTCACGCGCGGCGTCCTCGCCGAAGTAATTCGGATCCACCTCTCCGAGCGGCAAGTCGGGAGGATACCCGCGGAAATAATCAAGATACCAATCCATCCCCTTCGAGTAATTCTTGAGGAAGAAATCCGTTTCCTTGATCCCTCGCGGAAGCCCGAGATGAGGCTTCATTACCTCATGCAGCCACGTCGTTCCGGTGCGCTGCGGCCCAACTGCAAGGAAGTCGGGCAGCCGCGATGAGTCTCTCATGCGAGGAAGTTATCAGCCTCGCCGGTGGGGTCCAATATGCGCGGTCTTGCCGCTATCCGAGCGGGGGGCTCGCCTTGGCCTCGCGCCGCGCGGCTTTGCCGCTGAGACGCATCGCCAGTCGCAGCGGCATGAGGGTTCGTATCAGGCGCAGATAGGTTTTGCCCCCGGTCGGATTCCATCGCAAGGCGCGAAGAAAACACTGACGCGCCTCGCGCGCGTCGCCATGCGCAAGAGCGAGCAGTCCGGCGCGACTCAGCAGGCTGACCTTGTGCCGGCGATAGTACGCCGCGAGAGCATCGGCGCGATGACCGTAGCGTCGATGGAGCATAGGAATAAAGTTCTGCGTGCCACCCTCGATGTCGCGTCGCAACACCCTGAGCAGTTCCGGATAGCTGTCGTACGCGAAGCGCACCAGCTGGTCGGGAAGATATCGAAACTCGCCCTGCTCGCGCGCCATCAGCCAAAAGAAAATGTCTTCGCACCCGGCGATCGCAGGAGCGAAGCCCCCGACACGATCAAAGGCATCGCGACGCATCACCACTGTACTCGGGACGATCGGCCACAGACGCGTCAACAATTCTTCCATCGATGGCGCATGCGCAACCGCCTGAGGAATCATCTCGGTTGCCAGGTCGGCGCCATCGGACCCGACTGCGATCATGTTCGAGTACGCCAGGTCGCAGCGGGAATCACGATCGAGGACTTCGACGCATCGCGCGAGCTTGTCGGGCAGCCACGAGTCATCAGCATCGAGGAATGCCAGGTACTCGCCTCGGGAGGCCTCCACCGCGGAGTTGCGCGCGATCGCCTGCTGCAAATGCGTCTGCTTCAGCAACGTGATGCGATCGCCAAAACGCCCAAGGATTTCGATGGTACCGTCGGTCGAACCGTCGTCTGCTACGATGATTTCGAAATCGCGAAAGCTCTGCGCCAGAACGCTCTCGATCGCCCGTTGGATCGTGCGCGCACCGTTGTAGACCGGCGTTATTACCGATACGCGAGGCACACGCGTTTGCAATCGCGTCCGTTGTTTCTGCCGCGGCTGACCGCGCTGAGTTCAGCCATTGATAGAGCCCATCAGAGCTTCGGGATAGCGCGAACCGGACGCTACGCACTTGGGCGCGACCTCATCGATGCGCTTGACGTCCTCGGCGCTCAGTCGCACCTCGAGTGCCGCGACATTCTCTTCCAGATACTTGCGCCGTTTGGTCCCCGGAATCGGCACGATGTCGTCGCCCTGTGCGAGCACCCACGCGAGCGCGAGCTGCGAAGGCGTGCAGCGCTTCTCGGCCGCGATAGTTTCGATGTGTTTCACGAGGTCGAGGTTCTTCTGGAAATTCTCGCCCTGAAAACGCGGCCACATGCGGCGCGTATCGTCCGGCTCGAAGTCTTCGGCGCGCTTTATTTGCCCGGTAAGAAAACCTCGCCCCAACGGACTGTACGCAACGAAGCCGATGCCCAACTCGCGGCATAGCGCGAGTAATCCGTCCTCGGGCTCGCGGCTCCACAGCGAATACTCGGTCTGCAGCGCCGCAATCGGATGAACGGAACATGCGCGGCGAATCGTATTAGGTCCGGCCTCGGACAGCCCCAGATATCGAACTTTGCCTTGCTTGACCAGGTCAGCCATCGCGCCGACGGTGTCCTCGATCGGCGTGTTCTGGTCGACACGATGCTGATAGTAGAGATCGATTGTCTCGATGCCGAGCCGGCCCAGACTCGCGTCGCAAGCCTGTCGCACATACTCGGGACGGCCGTTTAAGGATCGATCGTTCGGACCCGGTCCGCGGACGATGCCGAATTTGGTCGCGATGACAAACTTCTCGCGCCGGCCTCTGATCGCTCTCCCGATCAGGATCTCGTTGGTATGCGGTCCATACATGTCGGAGGTGTCGAGGAAGGTTGTGCCGAGTTCCAACGCGCGATCGAGGGTGGCGAGCGATTCGTTATCGTCGCGGGTACCGTAGAACGCGGACATCCCCATGCATCCGAGTCCCATCGCCGATACCTTGAGTCCGCTGCGTCCGAGTTCACGTGTCTGCATATGAGATGGTCCTCGCAGTTTCTAATGCTTCGCAATCGCGTCGAGCATCGATGCTTCCAGAATGCCCAAGCCTTCATCGGCAAGTTCGAGCGACATGGTGAGCGGCATCAGCACTCTGACTACGTTGGCGTAAACGCCACAGCTTAGCACGATGAGCCCTCGCTCCGCGGCCTTCGCGGTGACGCCCTTGGCAAGCTCCGCTGCCGGTTCCTTGCTCGCGCGGTCCGTGACGAATTCGATCGCCCGCATCGGGCCGAGGCCGCGGACGTCGCCGATGCAAGAGAAACGCGCATCCGACTGCATCGCATGAAGCCGCTCAGACACATGCTCACCGAGCTTCTGCGCCCGCGCCAGAACGCCTTCTTCTTCCATCACGTCGAGCACCGCGAGGCCCGCCGCGCACGACACCGCATTTCCCGCGAAGGTGCTGCCGAGTCCTCCCGGGACGGGCGCGTCCATCACGTCGGCACGGCCGACTACCGCGGAAATCGGAAATCCTCCGCCGATCGCTTTTGCGATCGCGATCAGATCGGGCACGACTCCCGAATGCTCGACCGCCAACATCTTACCGGTGCGTCCGAAGCCGGTTTGGATCTCATCGGCGATGAGCAGGATTCCGTGCTTGTCGCACAAGCTTCGCAGCGCGCGCATAAACTCCAGCGGCGCGACATTGAATCCTCCCTCGCCTTGGACTGGTTCGATGATGATCGCGGCGACGCGCGCCGCCTCGACATCCGCGCGGAAGATCCGCTCGATGCTCGCGAGGCTCTCCTCGATCGACACGCCGCGATAGGAATCAGGAAACGCCGCATGAAAGACCTCGGCAGAAAACGGACCGAATCCCACTTTGTATGGATAGATTTTCCCGGTCAGCGCCAGCGCCATCATCGTGCGTCCGTGAAACGCGCCACCAAACGAAATGATCGCGGGACGCCCAGTCGCAGCGCGCGCGATTTTTACCGCGTTCTCGATCGCCTCGGCGCCGGTCGAAAGAATGATCGTCTTTTTTAGCGACGGCCCCGGTGCAAGGCGATTCAGCCGCTCCGCGAGGCGCACGTATACTTCGTACGGAGTGACCTGGAAGCAGGTGTGGGTGAAGGCCTCGAGTTGATCGCGCACGGCCGCGAGGACGCGAGGATGGCGGTGCCCGATGTTCTGCACCGCGATACCGCCGGCAAAATCGATATAGCGGCGGCCCTCGACGTCCCATATCTCGGCGCCTTCGGCGCGCGCTGCGAAAAGGGGGGTCGCGATCGAAATTCCACGCGGCACCGCCGCCGCCAGCCGCTTCGCGAGTTGCTGATTGGAATCCATGATGCGTAACTCGCCGATCGCACTGGGAAAATCAACCGCCGGCGCGCCGCGGACTTTCCTCAGCGGTTGTCGCACTTGAACCGCGCACCTCGAACCGCACCGAATCGATCACATTGCCGGAAGCGCCCACCAGCGCTAAGCGATGCGATCCGGCAATCGGGGTCCACAGCTGTGACACCTTAGCAGCGCCGAGATCGGACCCATCGAGGTTCCAACGCGTCGACGCGGTGCACTGCGAGCCCTCAAACGAGACTTTCTGGTGCGAAATGGGAATGTCGGGGTCGAATGCCACTATAGTTCCATCCGCGGGCGAAATTATGCGGGCGCGGCTGGCGTCGAGACGCATTTCTGTGGCATTCGGCTCGGTTCCGGTAAGGAAAGTCTCGTCGCGCGGCGGTTCGATTCGATCGGGGAAGTAGACCCGGCCGTTAACCAAACCGCGAGGACGCGCAGCCTCGTCGGGCTCGCCGAAACGTTGATGCAGGTAGCTGACGACCTCCAGCCAAACCGGCGCGGCGCCGGTCATCCCGGTGATGTCGCGCATCGGCGCGCCGGAGGAGTTTCCCACCCACACGCCAACCGTGAAGCGCCGCGTGTAACCGATGCACCAGTTGTCGCGCATGTCCTTGCTGGTTCCGGTTTTCACCGCGCTCCAAAATGGCGTCGCCAGGCTATTCTCGAGGCCGAACGTCACGCTGCGGCTGGCGCGATCGGAGAGAACATCGGAAATCAGGTAGGCGGTTTCGCCGCTATAGATACGGCGGCGCGCCACCCCATGCGTCGCGAGCTGGATTCGCAGCGGCGACCATTCGCCGCGATTCGCCAGAGTTCGATATGCGTTGACGATCTCCCACAACGTGACATCCGCAGAGCCGAGAGCGATCGCGCTGCCGTAGTAGTCGCCCTCCTCTGACACGCCGCCGAATCCCAACCCGCGAAGGTGCTCGACAAACTTATTGACGCCGACCATATCAGCAGTCCGCACGGCAGGAACATTCAGCGACGACGCCAGCGCGGTGCGCATCGAGACCAGGCCGCGGAAGCGGCGGTCGTAGTCCAGCGGGCGATAGGTTCCGCGCTGCTCAGGGAGTTCGAGCGGCGAATCATCAAGGATCGAGGCTGGCGTTAGCATCCGCCTCTCAATCGCGAAGGCGTAAAGAAATGGCTTGAGCGCAGAGCCCGGCTGGCGCAGCGCTCGGACCGCGTCGACATACGGTGCCGCAGAAAACTCGCCGGCGCCTCCGACGTAGGCCCATACCTCGCCGGTCGAATTGTCGGCAACCAACACCGCGCCATCATCGACGTTACGATCGCGAACTTCGCCTATCTGGTGGCGGAGCGCGTCTGTGGCGATTCGTTGCACATCACGATCCAAGGTGCATCGCGCCTGCGTGCCTCCTTCAGGCATCAGGCGCTGCGCGAGGTGAGGCGCCAGCGCCAACCTCGCGAAGCTGCTAGGACTATGCGCAAACGCGGTGTTGATCGCCGCCGCGACGTCGTGCTGATTCGGCGCGTCCGCGGTGCCCCGACGAAGCTTGAGCGCGCGACGTTCGACAGCGGTGCGTTGCGCATTGGGCGCGCGCAGCAACGACGCGAGCACGAGTGCCTCGGCGCGATTGATGCCATGCGGCGCCTTGCCGTACATCACCCGCGACGCAGCGCCGATTCCTTGCAGCTCGCCGCGCCAGGTCACCAGGTTCAGATAGCTCTCAAGGATTTGCTCTTTCGACCATCGGCGTTCGAGCGCGAGCGCCGCCTGCATCTGTGCAAGCTTCTGCATGATTCCGCGATGACGCGCGTCGCGATGCAACTCCGGATCGAGCATCGCCGCCAGCTGCATCGTGATCGTGCTGGCGCCGCGCGGATGTCCGCCGATTACGCTTTTCGCCAGCGCACCAGCGATTGCCATCACGTCGACACCACGATGCGTTGCGAACCGATGATCCTCGGACGCGAGCACTTCCTGCTCAAGCGCTGTGGAAATATCACGCAGCCGCGCCCACGCGAGGCGACGTCCATGACGATCGATTCTGATTTCGTGAATCGGCTCGGCGTTTCTATCGAGCAGCTGCGCATCGGAGGGCTGCCAGCATGCGCGCACCTCCGAAAACTCCGGGAGCTGCGGCGATGACAGAAACCATCCGCCACCAAGCGCGACGATCACGAGGGCTCCCAGAGCCAGGACAGCGCGCATCGTGCGAATCTTCATTGCGCCACATCGAAGCGAGCGTTGGGAAGCTCACCGAACATTTCGGGCTCGTAAAGCGCCTCGACCCGCGTCGCGGGCATCTGGAAATCGCCGGCCTGGTTGACCCGGATCGTGTACTCGACCTCGAAGCCACCCTTCGGAATGTAATGATAGTACGCGCGATAGGCGTCGAAGGGCCGCTCGACAAAATCCGGCCAATACAGGTCGTTGTTGAACACCGCGGTAAGTCCGCCGCGACTCGACATCAGGAGAGCGTCGGAGCTCTGCTCGCCCGAAGCGGCGATCTGGGAATCGCGTCGCAGACCGCCCCCGAGATGCGACGCGCCCGCCGGAATCGGATCGTTTACGACGACCCAGGTCATATCGCTTTGGGCATCGATCTTGAGATGGACACGAATGAGATCGCCGCGACGCCATCCGCCCGCGTGCGAGGATTCGACTGGGGTGGCAGTTTTCGTGATGGTGTAACCGCTCGAGATCGCTTGTTTGAGCGGCACTGCGGCGTTTGCCTGGACGCTCGCCCATGGATTCCCGGTTCCTGAATGCTCCAGGCGAAGATCACTCTGCGCCGCGGGCCAGGGAAGTTCCAGTTTTCCGCCCTCGGGATTTTTCCGCCATGCGAGAACCTGCTTCACGGCATTCAGTGTCGCCGTGGTGTCGCCGGTCA
>JBGPMZ010000123.1:0-7195 GCA_041487255.1 Binataceae bacterium (SeqCode)
AGTTCGAGTCGAGCGAGATCGATGTGCTCGAAGCCATTCCGCCGTCGGAGTTTCCTTACGTCATGAAGACGCCGGCGCTGCGCGCGCTCACACTCAACAAGTCGACCGTGACCACTCAATATCTCGGGATGAATTGCCGGATGCCACCGTTTGATGATGTCCGAGTGCGACAGGCGTTCAACTACGCAATCAACAAGGAGAAGTTGATTGCCGTCATCAACGGCCGCGGGATCGTGGCGCGGGGAGTGCTGCCGCCGAATCTGCCCGGGTACGATCCTGATGTGCGCGGGTACAACTACGATCCGCCCAAGGCGCGTGCGCTGCTCGAGCAGGCGCATTTTCCGCGCGACCTTAAGCCGGTGCTGTGGTTTCGCGCCGATCAAACCGGCGAGATGCTGGCGGAATCGATTCAGCAGGATCTCGCGTTGGTCGAAGTCAGCATCGCCCTGAAGCCGGTGGCATGGGGGCCGCTCCTTGAAGCGATTCGTCAACCGAAAAACGTGCAGCTCTTCATGAGCGGATGGGAAGCCGATTTTCCGGACCCGGAAAATTTCCTGAGTGTGTTGCTATCGCGCAAGCAATTCGGCTCCAACAATGACACCTTCTACACCAATCCGGATGTGGAGAAGCTCTTGGACGAGGCCGCGCTGATGACCGACTTCAAGAAGCGCTACGCGCTATATGACCAGGCGCAGCAAATCATCATCGCGGATGCGCCGTGGGTGTTCCTGCTCCATCCGGTCACCTACGTCATGCGCAAACCGTGGGTGCACGATTTCATCATGAACCCCATGCGGCCGACCCGCTTCGAGCCAATCTGGATGTCGAAGCGCGGCGGTGACTAATCGGTCCCTTCCACCGTGGTGAGCTCGCGACTCGCGCGCGGCAGGAAGAACAGACCGATCACGCCATTGCAGAACATGAAGGTGAAGTGCGCGGCGAGGCTGTAGGCGAGGATTTTCGCCTCGGGCGCGTTGCCGGAAAAAAACAGCAGCCACGCCGCCTGGCTGGTGCCCAGATGCGCTACCGCGATCGGCAGTGCTGCGGCGAGAAAGACCAGCGGTAGAAACAGCATCAGCTTGAGAAGCGGGATAGTGATGCCGTACAGCGCCAGCGCGAAGTACTGAGTCAGCACCGAGGCGAGGAAGCTCGGCGCCTTGATGCCGAGCACGATCGCGTAGTCGAGCGGGCGCGCCTTCAGGAAAGTTCCGGCGATCGCTCCGGCGCGGCTGCTGGTGATCCATTCGTGGAGAGTCGCGTTGCGGCGCGCCATCGCGAACAGTCCGATGATGGCGAAGAGCAACAACCATGCGATCACATAGGCAACGCGCAGTACCTTGACGATCTCGATCTGCGCGGGTCCGGTCGGCCGGTAGAAGATCACCCCAAGCGTCGAAAACAGAAACAGTTGGTAGACCTCCAGCAGCGCGATGAACAGGATCGAGCTGAGCGCCTCGAGGAACGGGATCTTTGCTTTGCGATAGAGATAGTACGCGACGCCGCCCTGTCCGAGATTGGTGTTGATGAGTGCGAGCAGATACATGCTGGCGCGGATCGGAATGATGTCGCGAAAGCGCATCGGGGCATTGAAGCGCCGCACCACCCACGTCAGGCAGAGCGAATCGATCATCCAGAAGAAGGCGGAGAAGGGTAGAAACACCGCGACGAACTTCAGCACCGGCGCCTGCTTCAGCGCTTCGCCGACTTTCGCCATCGGGATGCGCCAGAAAATCAGCGCAAAGATCGCGATCGTGCCTAAATAGGGTAGCGCTTTCTTCCAAATCGGCGTCGTGCGCGTCGATTGCGCGGGCTGGGGCGACGGACTCGGAGCGGTAGCCGGTCCGGTGCTCATCGAGGCTCTCTCGGGACGCGCGCGGCTCCAATCAGCACGCGCTCGCCGCGCTGATTCTCGGTCCATACTTCGAGCTGAAGCGGTGTGCTGCTCGCATCGGCGATCCGCGCATGCATCGTCAACGTGTCGCCATAGAAGATCGGTTTGACGAGGGCGGCCTCCAGTCGGCCGCCGCGCAGGAAACCGATTCCGAACGAATCGAGAATGAAATTCGCCATCACCGCATAGGTCTGCTCGCCGCCTGCTATAGGTGCGGGAAAGCCGGCCTTGCGCGCGGCTTCGTCGTCGGTGTGGATATTCACTCGCGGCGCACGACGCGGTGGGGACTCGATGCCCTCGCCGTAGGCTTCCGCAGCATCGGCGTCGAGGAGATAAGGCGCCGACACCATTTCGCGTCCGGGGTTGGTCGCCGCGCTCACGCGATTTTTCCCTCCAGCAGCAACACTGACATGATTGCCTGGCGCACCAGCAACTCATCGGTAGTCGCGTCGCGCGACTCGTACTCCAACTCGAAGTAAAACTTGCCGCGCTTGCGCTCAACTCTGGTGATGCGGCCTTCGGTTTTGATGGACTGATTGGCATGCATCGGTGCGTGAAACTCACTCCAATGCTTGGCGTGCACGCCGCCCGAGCCGCCGTAAAAATGCGCGGCGAGGAGAAGCGCATAGTCCTGCAGCCTCATGGTGGGGGGCGCGATTTGATCGGCCACCAGAGAGGTTTTCGTGAACAGCGAGTTCCGGCTCGACGTCCCGCGCGCGAAAGCTTCGATCTGCTCGGGTTTCACGAGGTAGAAAATCGGCCCAAGCTTCATTCCCGCGTGGACGTTCTCCGGACACATAAGAAGGCGCTTTTCCTGATCCATCATCAACCGGCGGTCGCCGCTGCCATTGAAGAGGTTTATCAGGCGTGCAAGATTTTGCCCACTCACAAACGATGGCAGTACAAAAGGCAGCGCATTCGCATCCCGCGCCGATTCACCTGACCGGCGTCGACCCGATCATGGCGCGGATTATCGAGCAGGTCGGCGTCTACGACGCGACCTATCGCCGCGAGCGATTTCCCGCATTGGCGCGTGCGATCATTTTCCAGCAACTCGCGGGCAACGCGGCGCGCGCGATCCTCAAGCGCTTCATCGAGCTGTTTCCGGGTCGGCGGTTTCCATCGCCCGAGCAGGTGGTCGCGATGCCGATAGCGCGGCTGCGAAAGGTCGGCCTATCGCGCGCGAAGGCGCTCTACATCAAGGGCCTCGCCGCCGACGTGGTCGCGAAGAAAGTCAACTTCCATCGCTTTCCGAAAATGGAGGACGACGCGATCATTGCCGAGCTCACGCAGGTGAAGGGCATCGGGCAGTGGACTGCGGAGATGTTTCTGATGTTCAACCTCGGCAGGCCGGACGTAATGCCGGCCGGCGACCTCGGCGTGCAGACGGCGGTCATGAAAGCGTATGGCCTCGCGAAACGTCCGACGCCGAAGGAGCTGCGTGAGTTCGCCGAGCGATGGAAACCGCATCGCACCGCGGCAGCGTGGTACCTGTGGCGCAGCCTCGACATCGTGCTACCCGTCGACGCGGTGAAAGCGCCGACTCGCGCAAAATCGAAAAAGCGCGCGAGCTAGGCCGGCTCCATGTAGGCCACCGCAACGCCGTCGAGCGGGTTGACGATGCGGGCGATCTTGCCGCCCTGGATAGCGGTTTTCGGTTCCGTCGCTTCCATACCGTTGGCGCGCGCGAGGTCGACCGCGCGCCGGATGTCCTTGCACATGAACGCGAGGCCCCAAACCTGCGGTGTGCGGTGCCCCGGCCCGACGATTTCGAGCACCGTCTGTTCGAGTTTGAAGAATGCCTGACGGACGCCGCCGCCGGCCTCGCGGATGCGTTTGCAGGGGAGGCCGATTTTCTCGTGCGCCGCGATCGCGTCTTCCAGTGAAGGCGTCATCACGACGAGGTGTTCCAGATAGTCGACGGTGTTTTCGTTCGGCCCGCCCAGCCGCTCGAGGCGCGTGCGGCGAGCCGCGAAATCGGCGCCGGTCGCGACGCTGCCGGTCCACACGCCGGGTAGAAAATTCACGAAAGGGATGGATTGCGAAATGCCGTCGGAGAGCGGGAGCGTCAGCGAATTCGCGGCGTCCGCGATCACAGCATCAGCAACGCCCCACGTCCATCCAATAATACCGCCGCCGCGTTCGAGCGATGCGCCGAGTGGCTCCGGTGTCTTGGCGACGTCCTTCGTGACCGCGACGAGATCGATTTCGATCGCACCTGCATAAAGTCTCGCCACATCTAAACCCTCGGCGCTAAGTCGTTCCGCTGCGACGGCGAATCCCGCCTTCGACCAGCGCCCGCAGGCCCCATCCAGATCAGAGACGGCGACGAGGACTCGTTCGACACATGTGATCGGCACGCCTCAAACTAGCGCGCGGCGCGAGGAATGCGACAGTCTGCCTGTCCGGGGTTCAGCCGCGCTTGCGGCGCGAGCGCACCGGCGGGTGGAGCGGCTTCAGATGAGTTACACGCTTGGGCGGTTGAGTGCTGGGTCCGGTGCGATGCTGGAACTTCATCTCCTCGCCGCAGTGCGGACAGTTGATGTCCTTCCACTTCACCGGACGCGCGCAAAACGGGCATTTATAGCGGCTGCGTGCGAGCCAATAGAAACCGGCCGCGGTCAGCGTAACCATTATCAATCCGATCAGCGTTTGCTTCACGAGACTACGCTTCGGTCAGGCGAGGCCTTCCTTCAAGGCATCGTCGAGCGCGCCGATAGAATCCTTCGAGCTGCGCGTCCATACGAAAATCCTACCATCGCGAGCGGCGATCGTCTTCCACCAAATCGGGCCTACCAAATCGGCACTACCGGACAATAGACCGCGCCGATAGTTCCGCTGCCGTGCGAGAGCGCCGCCTTGATCATCAAGAGCGCGGGCGCCATCGAGCGCATCGCAGCCGGAAGCTCGGGAGCACTCGCGGTGACGAGCCCGCCACTTAGGAGCTTCGCCAAGGGGCCGGGCTGCTCCGGTAGCTCCACCAGCGCGACCTCGCGATCGGCTGGAAGCTTGGCGGCTTTTTTGGCCGCCGCCAGCGCGTCGGAAAATCCGCCCAACTGATCGACCAGCTTGTTGTGCGCGGCCTGCTCTCCCGTCCAGACGCGTCCCTGCGCGATGGCGTGGACGTCCTCGATACTCATATGGCGGCTATCAGCAACGACTTTGAGAAATTTCTGGTAAGTGTCGCCGAGCAACTGGTCCTGAAAGATCTTCATCTGCGCGGGAGTGAAGTCGGTGAATTCGTCGAACATCTCGACATTAGCGCCGCGGGTGACCGCGCCGCTGTTGAGATAGATCTTTTGCGTGGCGGGACCGAGGTTGAACTTGCCGCCGAGCACGCCGATCGATCCGGTAATGGTTCCCGGTTCCGCGATGATGCGCGAGGCCGGCGTCGAGACCCAGTAACCGCCCGAGGCCGCATATCCCGACATGCTGACGATGATCGGTTTCTTCTGCGCGGTAAGTTCCGCCGCATGCCGAATCAGCTCCGACGCGATAACCGATCCGCCCGGCGAGTTGACGCGCAGGACCACCGCGCGGACGGAATCATTCTCGCGCGCGGTCTTGAAGGCCTCGTCCATGTCGTCGGAGGAGGCCATCTCTCTGCCGGTGAGGCCGATGCCCCCGGCAGCGCCGCGCACAATCTCGCCATTGCAATAGATGACCGCGATCTGATCCTGCGAGCCGAACCCGGAAAGCATGCTCGGATGCACGTAATCCGTGTAGTTCACCATCCGATGCGTGCCGCCGCCATGATGCTTGATGCGATCGGTGAACTGGTCCTCAAATTCGAGACGCTCGACCATATGGGTCTTGAGGCTGAGGCCCGCGTTGAGCGGCGCCTGATCCACGATCGTGCGCATCTGCTCGACATTGATGCCGCGCTCCTTGGCGGTCTGCCCGACGATTTGATCGAACATCGCACCGACCAGCGCCTCATCTTCTTCGCGCTGAGCGGGCGTGAAGTCCTTCTCGGTGAACATGTTGGCGGCGCTTTTGTATTTCCCGAACGACGCGAAGTTGGGGCGCACGCCGAGCCAGTCCAGCGTTCCACGCGCGAAGATCTCGCGCATCCCGACCCCGACGAGGTCGAGCTCGCCCTCGGGCATCAGCGAGATGTCGCCGGTCGCGGCGGCCACCAGGTAGGGGAGATTGCCCGGTGACATTTCGCCTGCCGTCTCGACATATGCGCTGGTCCATTTGCCGGAGTCCTTGAACTGGCGGATCAGATCGGCGATCTCCTGCGCCTGCGACAACTCCATTTGAGTGTCGATGATCTTGATTGCGAGCCCCGCGATGCGCGGATCCTTGGCGGCCTTGGTGAGCGCGGCGCGCAAGACGTTCAACGGCGTCTCGCGCGGACTCAGCATCCCAAGGAGATTGACGCTCCCGCGCTCAGCCACGGGACCTTTGAAGGTTACCACCAGGACCGAACCGGGCTGCACCCGATGCGAGATGTACTCGGACAGAAGCGCGATCAGAAACAGCGCGACGAGTGTCACCACCGTCCGGAGCGTCCACCGTAAAACCTTTCTCAGCATCTAGTAATCTCCCTGTTCGAGCGCGAGAACATTCGACCCTGCGCATCGCGTACGCAATTATCCAAACACGTCCGCATAAGCGTATCCAACCTCGATTTTCATGGTACCGAGGGAGGTTGAGGCGTTCTCTAAGGGACCGTGACCGGCAGCTTCTATTTGAGCCCGGAGTAGACGGCGAAGATCAGATTTCGATACGCGGCGGCGACCTCGCGAAATCCGATTTCCCGCAGCCACTTGAGCTGCGTGTCCAGGGTGGCGCATCGGTCATGCTTCCGGCGCTCGATCGCCGATGCCAGGTCGGAAGCGCTCGCACTCGCATCGCGCGCCGCCATTCGTCGTTGGTGCGGCGCTCGATCTCATCGCTCTCGCCGAGGATCACTTCGGCATTGATGAATACTCCGCCCTCGCGGAGCGCCTCGTGCGAATTCGCCATCGCGCAAGGATAGCATCGGACGCTGCTCTTCGTAGACCCAATACCTCTCCGCTGTCGCCACTCAACGCGGCTTCGGATTCAACGAGCCCCAAGTCTCACTTGCCGCTGCCGCCCACTGCAATCGGCCGCGACAGATGTTTGGGGTCATCGCTGATGACCGACAGGGTTTGCGCGGCCGGCCCGGCACTCGTCGGCGAAAATTGCACCGTGATTGGAGGAGACTGCTGTCCCTTGGCCAGCGTCATCGATCCGCCGCCCTGCACCAGGAAAGGAGCCTCCAACGATCCGATAGTGACCTGCAGGTCGCCCTTGCCGGCATTTTTCACCGTG
>JBGPMZ010000124.1:0-7158 GCA_041487255.1 Binataceae bacterium (SeqCode)
CCTGCGAAAGTCAGGTTTGCGCTTTTCGAGGAAAGCATTTTTTCCTTCCAGCGCTTCCTCCGTTTCGTAGTAGAGCGAGAGCGCACGCAATGCCACCGCGCCGATGCCGCGAATCTCTTCGCTCGGCGCGTTGAACGACGCCTTCGCAAGCTTGATCGCGGTCGGACTCATCGCGGCGATCTTCTTTCCCCATGCGAGGGCTTCGTTCATCAACTCGGCCGCGGGCACCACTTTGTTCACAAGGCCCATCTCTTTCGCCTCGGTTGCCGTGAACTGCTCGCACAGGAACCACATCTCACGCGCCTTCTTCTCGCCGACGATACGCGCCAGGTACATCGTGCCGAAGCCGGGATCCACGCTGCCGACCTTGGGCCCGACCTGACCGAACTTTGCGGTTTCGGCCGCGATCGTGAGATCGCAAATGACATGGAGTACGTGGCCGCCGCCGATCGCATAGCCGTTGACCGCGGCGATGACAGGCTTGGGAATGTCGCGAATGACGCTGTGCAAATCCTCGATGTCGAGCCCGAGGTCCGAACGCACCGGGTTGCCCTTGTAGCCACCTTCCTCGCGGGTCGATTGATCGCCACCGGTGCAGAACGCGCGGTCGCCGGCGCCGGTTAGAATGACCGCACCGACTGAGCGATCGGCCCAGGCCAGCTTGAAGGCCTCGACCAGTTCATCGACCGTCCGCGAGCGAAATGCGTTCAAGACTTGGGGCCGGTTGATGGTGATGATCGCAACCGCTTCATCGGTGCGGTAGAGAATGTCGCCGAAGTCCATGGTTCCTCCTATCTGATCCTGGCGCGAGCTATCCATTCCCGAGTCCACAAAGCATTTTCCCCGCTTTGTAATTGCCTGATATGATTGCGGAATTGTGAGACTGGACTGTTCGTCTGATTTCATCAGCAAGCGATCGTGAAAGGCAAATTGTTGAAGGAGCGGCGTGGTTCGCGCATGCGGGGGAGTATGTTGCCCCGAATCGGTTTCGGAGCCGTATCGATGGCGCTTGCCCTGGCGCTGTTGTTCAGCGGATGCCGCGGTGGCGACGCTGGGCAGAGCTTCGGCGGGCGCGGACCGGTGCCGGTTCTGGTCGCCAAGGCGATTCGCAAGACGGTGGCGCAGCGGCTTCATGCGATCGGCCGGGTTGAGGCTTACTCGACCGTTGAAATCAAGTCGCAGATCAGCGGCCAGCTGATGCACGTTCATTTCAAAGAGGGTCAAGAAGTCCGCAAGGGTGATCTGCTCTTCACGATCGACCCGCGCCCGTTTGAGGCTGCTCTCAATCAGGCGACCGCTGCGCTCAATCGCGACCAGGCGCAGAAGGCGCAATTGGCAAACAACTTCAGCCGCTACGAGACCTTGCTGAAGGAGGGTGTTGGATCGCGTCAGCAGTACGACGAGGCGAAGTCCAAGTACCAGGCGATCGAGGCCACCGTCGTCGCCGACGAGGCCAACATCCAAACCGCCCGGCTCAACCTCGAATACACGCGCATCAGTTCGCCGATCGACGGACGTGCGGGCAACCTGATTCTGCACGAAGGTAACCTGGTTAAGGCCAACGCCGACACCGCGATGGTGGTGATCAACCAGATCAAACCGGTCTACGTTGACTTCGCGTTGCCCGAGCAGGACCTGACCGCGGTTCGAAGCAGCATGGCAACGCATCCACTGGACGTGGAGGTACTCGCGCCCGGGGAGAAGAAAGCCGCGATCGAAGGCAAGTTGAGCTTCATCGACAACACCGTCGATCCGAACACCGGAACGATCCAGCTCAAGGGTCTGTTCGACAATCAGGACCAGAAACTCTGGCCCGGCCAGTTCGTCGATACTTATCTGACTCTGCGCGAGCGGCCCGATTCGGTATTGGTCCCGAGCCAGGCGGTGCAGACCGGACAGGAAGGCTCCTACGTGTTTGTCATCGACCCGAAAATGACGGCGGCCATCCGGAAGGTCGCGGTCGGCGACACCATCGAGGGCGACACCGTCATCGAGAGCGGGCTGAGCGGAGGGGAAACCGTCGTCACCGATGGGCAGCTGCGCCTCGTGCCGGGCGGTACCGTCATGATCAAAAGTGCGGGTGGCGCGATGCAGAGAGCGGCCTCATGAATATCGCTGAAATTTTCATTCGCCGGCCGGTTATGACGACGCTGATCTCGCTCGCGATCGTCATGTTTGGCCTGATGGCGTATCGCTATTTGCCGGTCAACGATCTTCCCAACGTTGATTTTCCCACTATCGTGGTGAACGCAAATCTCCCCGGAGCGAGTCCCGAGACCATGGCGTCTTCGGTCGCGACGCCGCTGGAAAAGCAGTTCTCCACCATATCCGGCCTCAATGCGATGACGTCGTCGAATATTCAGGGCTCCACCAGCATCACCCTGCAATTCGATTTGACCCGCAACCTCGATGCGGCCGCCCAAGATGTGCAGGCGGCGATCGTCGCGACCCAATCGCAACTTCCGCAAGGAATGCCGAGTCCGCCATCTTACAAAAAGGTCAACCCCGCCGATCAACCGGTTCTGTACTTGTCGCTCGCCTCGACGCAGATGCCGATCTCAAAGGTCGATGAGTATGCGGAGGATTATCTCGGCGAGCGGATCTCGATGGTCAGCGGGGTCGCGCAGGTGCAGATTTACGGCGCGGCGAAATACGCGGTCCGCGTACAGGTTGATCCCAGGGCGCTCGCATCGCGGGGAATCGGTATCGATGAGGTCGCGCAGGCGGTCGCGGCCGGCAACGTCAATCTGCCGACCGGAATCCTCTATGGGGCGCATCAGCAGTTCACCGTGCAGGCGCAAGGGCAACTGGTCAATGCCGCGGCTTATCGGCCGCTGATCGTGGCCTATCGCAACGGCTCGCCGGTACGGCTTTCCGATATAGGGCGCGTCATCGACAGTGTCGAGAACGACAAGACCGCTGGATGGACCGACGGCGTGCCATCGGTAGTACTCGCGATTCAGCGCCAGCCCGGGGTCAACACCGTAGAGGTAGTAGACAAAGTCCTGCGGCTGCTGCCGACCTTTCAGACGGAAATGCCGGCAGGATTGAAGATCGGGAAACTCGGCGATCGCGCCACCACGATTCGCGCCTCGGTCAATGATGTGCAGTTCACCCTGCTGCTGACGGTGTTCCTGGTGGTGATGGTGATCTTCCTGTTCCTGCGCAATCTCTCGGCGACCGTGATCCCGAGCCTCGCGCTGCCGATGTCGATCCTCGGCACCTTCGCGGTGATGTGGGTGCTTAACTACACGCTCGACAATTTATCGCTGATGGCGATCACGCTGGCGGTCGGCTTCGTGGTCGACGACGCGATCGTGATGCTTGAAAACATCGTGCGCCATATGGAGATGGGCCAGGGCGTGCTGGAGGCGGCGCTGGAGGGCTCGCGGGAGATCGGCTTCACCATCATGTCGATGACCTTCTCGCTGGCGGCGGTTTTCATCCCGGTGCTGTTCATGGCCGGGCTGCTGGGGCGGCTGCTGCACGAATTCGCGATCACGATCGGCGCGGCCATCCTCGTCTCGGGGATTGTGTCGCTCACACTAACGCCGATGCTATGCTCGCGGTTTCTCCGCCCGCCCAAGAGCGAGCGTCACGGCCGTCTGTACGCCGTCATCGAGCGCTTCTTCGATGCGGTGCTGGACCGCTACCAGAAGAGCCTCACCTGGGTCATGCGTCATCGGCGGGCCGCTATGATTCTGTCCGGCGTAATGTTGCTCGTGACGGTGTGGATGTTCTACGCGATTCCGAAAGGCTTCATCCCCAGCGAAGACAACAACAACCTGATCATGTTCACGCTTGCCCAGCAGGGAATTTCCTACGAGTCGATGAAGCAGCATCAGCTCGAGCTGGCCAGAATGGTCAGCAAGGAGCCGGCGGTCGAGGATTTTTTCGCCAGCATCGGACCCGGAGGTCCGGGCGGCGCCTCCAATAGCGGCATCGTGTTCTGCCACTTGAAGCCGCGTTCGCGCCGCAACATGAGCGTCGATCAGCTCATCGACAAGTGGCGTCCGCTCGCCAATACGATCCCGGGGCTCAACGTGTTCCTGCAGAATCCGCCGCCGATTCGCCTTGGCGCACAGTTCACCCGCAGTATGTACCAGTTCACGATCCAAAGCCCGAACACCAGCGAGCTGTACCGCTACTCGCCGATTCTTGAAGCGAAGATGCGCGAGCTGAAGGACCTGCGCGGCGTCAACAGCGACCTTCAGATTTCCAATCCGCAGGTCAATGTCGAAATCGATCGCGACAAGGCGCGTTCGCTGGGCATCTCAGCGCAAGCCATCGAGGACGCGCTCTACGACGCTTACGGCTCGCGGCAGATTTCCACCATCTACGCCCCCAACGACGAATACAAAGTTGAGATGGAGGTCGAGCCGCAGTACCAGGATGATCCGTCGACGCTGTCGCTGCTATACGTGCGATCGCAAAACGGGCCGCTGGTGCCGCTGAGCACGGTGGTCAAGTTCATGCGCGGCGTCGGGCCGCTCGCCATCAACCACTCGGGGCAATTGCCCGCGGTGACGATCTCATTCGACCTCGCGCCGGGAGTCTCTCTCGCCAAGGGCCTTGACGAGGTGCAAAGGCTCGCGCGCGACACTCTTCCCGCCTCGTTTACCACCAGCTATCAGGGTACCGCGCAGGCATTCGAGGACTCACTGCGTGGACTCGGAATGCTGCTGCTGATGACGATTCTCATCATCTACCTGGTGCTCGGGATCCTCTACGAGAGCTTCATCCATCCGATTACGATTTTGTCGGGACTGCCATCGGCGGGCTTCGGCGCGCTGGTGACGCTATGGCTGGTCGGCATGCAACTCGACCTGTTCGCCTTCGTCGGCGTGATCATGCTGGTCGGGCTGGTCAAGAAAAACGCCATCATGATGATCGACTTCGCGCTCGATGCGCAGCGGACCGAGGGCAAGACACCCGCGGAGGCGATCTTCGAGGGCGCCATCATCCGCTTCCGTCCCATCATGATGACCACCATGGCGGCGCTGATGGGTGTGCTGCCGATCGCGCTGGGCGTCGGTGCGGGCTCGGAATCACGCCGCCCGCTGGGCGTCGCCGTCGTTGGAGGTTTGGCGTTCTCGCAATTTCTGACGCTGTACATTACCCCTGTAGTTTACACGTACATGGAAAGCTTCCAGGAGCGGTTCCGTTCCTGGCGTATGGCACATCATACGGTATTGCCAGGCGAGGCCGCCGCTATAGATGCGGGCGCGAGCCCGAGGGAGGAGCGCCGGCGCATCGCCTCGTAAGCGTCTGGAAGGGCCAAAATACGGGCGCTTCTGTGACGCTGTCGAGACAATACAAGAAGTAGCGTTATGATGCTTTAACCTATTGCTCCGCGTAATCGCACCAGTCACACTCTCAACTAATGCGGGACTCTGCGCTGACTCGCTGGATTGCGCCGGGTGTGACCAGGAAATTTGTATGCCTGAATTTCCTGCTTTTCATCCTCGCCATCGCGCTAAGCGTCCTTACGATATTTACCATTGCGATCATCTCCGGCGTGCGCGCTTATGTCGCCGGTGAAGGACTTTACGCAAAATACCAAAAAGATTCGGTTTTCTATTTGCGCCGCTATGTGCAGGTTTCCAATGAGCCCGACTATCGCAGGTTCTCCGATGCGATTCTGGTTCCGCTCGGAGACGGCAACGCGCGCCGCGCGCTGGACCAGCCCTCGCCCGATCGGGATAACGCCGCGCGGTTCTTCCGCGATGCACAGAATGCTCCCGAAGATGTCCCCAGACTGGTCAAACTCTTTGTGCGCTTCCGCCACTTCGGCTTCATGGAAGTTGCAATACAGATTTGGGGGCAAGCCGATATACTCACCGATGAGCTTGCTGACGTCGGACGTAAGGCGCATGCACGAATCGCCAGTGGGGGAATCACACCAGGCGAACGAGAGGAGCTGATCGGCCGCATCGATGAGCTGAACGAACACCTCATAGTGCTGGAGAACAGCTTCTCGCAGACCCTCGGCGAGGGCACGCGCTGGATAACGGGAATCGTCTTCAAGGCTCTGCTGCTGGCCGATCTGGTTTTGCTGGTAGTTGGGTTCGTGGCTTCCACGCTGCTCGGGAGATCGGTGGTCAAGGAAATCGAAACGATCTCGTCCGCGGTCGGGAGAATCGCACAAGGCGACCTGACGACGCGATGCGCGGTGGCAGGCGGCAGCGGCGAGTTCGTCCGGCTCGGGGCGGGCGTCAACCAGATGGCCTCCAGCATCGAGCACGCGCAGCACGAGTTGAGGCACGCGCGCGACAATGCGTTGCAGGCGTCGCGGGTCAAGTCAGAGTTTCTCGCCAATATGAGTCATGAGATACGCACTCCGCTCAATGTCGTGCTCGGATACACCGACGTGTTGGCCGACGAGGTCGATGAACAGGAAAACGAGGACATGAAGGAGCATCTCGACGCGATCCGGCGCGCCGGGCGTCGGCTCAACCGAACCATCCAGGGCATTCTGGATTTTTCGAAGATCGAGGCGCGCGCGTTCGAACTGCGTCCGCAATCGGTCAACCTCGCCACGCTGCTGGAACGCCATGTCGACGACATCCGGATTCTCGCCGAACAGAAAAATCTGCGCCTGCGATGCATGGTCGACGACCCCAAGGCGACGGTGCTGTTCGACGAATATTGCCTCTCCGGAGCGCTCACCAACCTACTCCAGAACGCCATCAAGTTCACCGAGGAGGGCTCGGTGACGGCGAAGCTATATCGCGGATCCGATCGCAACCTGAAGCTGTCAATCATCGATACCGGCATCGGTGTCGAGCCTGGCTACCTGGCGCGAATCTTCGAGCCGTTCTCGCAGGAGGAATCCGGCTATACGCGCCGCTTCGAAGGCAACGGTCTCGGCCTCGCGTTGACGCGCAGCTATCTGCATCTCAACGGCGCCACTATTTCAGTGCAAAGTCAGAAGGGCCAGGGCTCGACCTTCACCATCACCTTCTCACCTGAATCGGAGCTCAAACTCGCTGCGCCGGCAGTTTCGGATCGCATGCCATCAAACGGTACTGCTTCGCCAGCCGGCCGGCGCCCGTGCATTCTGGTGGTTGAAGACGATCCCGACAACCAGGTTTTGATTCGAACCATCCTCAAAAAGAGTTACGAGGTGCGGATGGCTTCTTCAGCCGACGAGGCGCG